>DATMXZ010000115.1:0-7301 GCA_035561235.1 Ignavibacteria bacterium | reverse complement strand
GACTAATACTATATCTCATAACAGGGTAATTTAAAATCTCTTTGAAGTATTAGCATATTTAAAGGATAATTTTAAAATATTCATCCATCATAATGAAAAGCGCGACAAGTTTAATGTTGTTATTATGTGCATTTGCACTTATAGCACTCCTCCCCGGGAGGTATGCATATTCACAGGATACCTCATCGAGCGAATATCTTAAAGAAGGACTTAAAGTCGGAGTCGTAAAGAATTCGAGTCTCGTTAAGGTAGAAATCAGGGGGAAATCGGAAGTACTCAACCTTAAGGAATTATATTCATATCTCGGAATAAACAAACTTGACAGGACCTACCGCTCGATAGCCTCGCTCGAAAAGATGAAGGTTCAGGGAAGTTCCGTTTCAATCGACGGAGACGCGATGCTCGCGGTCATATCGGGAAACGACGGAATTATTATTCTGATTGTTGACGCGAACGAGCCCAAGAATTTCACGTACACTGCGCTCAAGCAAAGGATTGTCAGAAAAGGCGACACGAAGAATCTGTATCATTCGCAGGAAGAAGGAATACAGAGACCCGACCTCGTGACGATTTCGAGCAGCGGCATAGCCTGGGTAAGTTACGGCGACGGCGGAATGTATAATCTGAATTTTGTTCCTCTCGTCACGCCCAAGCACATAACCACGACGTTCGAGGGAAGCGCGTCAACCACCGAATGGGATATAAAGGTACAGGAGGGCGACATCAGCGTTGTTGACGGAAGCAAGATTCTCCTGAAAGCCAGCGTTTACAACGGATTCAGCGATGAAGCCGACAACCTGAAATCTCTCGTTAAATGGGGCGGCAAAGCCAGAAACGTCAGCGATTTTACATTCAACATAATTGAAGACTCCAGAAGTATGGCGGGTAACGACGTCCTTCTCGAATTCAGCGAAAATGATTTTGCGAAAATGTTCAGCACGTCCGCGAAGACCACTTCGTGGGAAAGCGTTGAAATCGTGAAGCCGCTGAGCAACATAACGAGAAACAACGTATCGTTTATTCCTCACGTCGTATTGACCAGAAACGGCATCGGCGTCGTCGAGGTTCCGACCGAAGGAGACGACGTTCGTTTCTATCATCTCGGAGGAAAACCTTATGACCCGAATGAAAAGGACAATCCGAAAATTTTCAAGCCCGCTTTTTCAATCAATACATTCGGCACGCTGTTCGGATACATTGAAGTCTCCGGCTCGGATAATTCTGTACAGCAACTCGCGCTGTTTTCTCCGTCATTCAGATTTGGAATTAAGGTTGAACTTAGTTTCACTGTGAAAAAAGATTTCTCCGTTTTCGCTACGACGAATTATCTTAACCTTAAAGAAGGCGACGGAAACGTCAGGGCGATGCTCGGCATCAGCAATCTGCAGATGAATTAATATTTATTTTTAAAGTTTAAAAGAGAAGCCCCTTTCGGGACTTCTCTTTTTTTATTAGGGAGAAAATCATTTCAAATCAATCAGCGTTTTATGTACGTGCATACTTTCGCGGGAGATTCCTCTTCCGAATACACTTCAAATCCCTTGCTGACGAGCAAGTCTATCAGCGGCGCGGGCGTGAACGGCGTAACGAGAAGATACACTTCGTTCTCAGACATTTCGGACGACTCTTTCACTACTTTGTTTACCGGGTGAACGCCCGATTCGAGGTCTTCGCGCGCGTCATATTCATACTTAATTTTATCAGGCGACGCCCATTCGGGTTTATTCCGACCTGTGGATTTTTCTTCTCCGAGTTCAGTATTCCCCTGTCCGACCGCGGAGCGCAGTTCGTTAATCAGTATTGAAAGACTGACACGCCCTACTACCGAAGCCTGCTTCAGCGTGGTGACTTTCGTTATCGTCTTTCTCAAAATTGGATTCTTTAACTTTTCGAAAACCGGCGCTATTTGAATCAGTTTGTCTTCCAGTTGAGGATACGCCTTGAGCAAATCATAAATCTTCACGTCCGGAGTTATGAGCAGATTAGTTGTCATAAGTCAGGAGCCTCCTTTCTCCTTCGATGTTTTTGTATTCGTTTATATCGTGAGTTATTTCCGCGGTACCGAGATATTCTCCGTTCGCGCCTCTGACTGCATAATAAGCGATGTGCACGAACATTCCCTTGAAGTTAATCCAGAACTTAGCCGAGTCCTGTCTGCCCGATTTGAAGTCATCGAGGATTTTCTCCACGATGTGAACACTTGACGGAGGATGGCAGTACTGAACCTGCCTTCCGAGTATTGCCTTGCTGCGTTCGAAAATTCTCTTGTTTCCGTGCGAGAAGAACTTCACTTTGTCGTCCTTATCGACAAACGTTATATCAACGGGAATTGAATTCAAAAGCGCTTCGAGTTCTTCGTTTGAAAACGAGCCTGTAGAGAGTTTGATTCTTCCGTTATCCGAAACGCTTTCGGAAGATGTTTCAACTCCATCGGGTAACCAGTTTATCACCGGAGCGTAAAGGCAGTAACCGACCTCCTCGCATTGCTTGTTTATTTCGTTCCATTCGATGTCGGTAAACCTGTCGAGGCACATCGGCAGGAGTATCTTCTCTTCCTTCACAATCATTTCCTCTATCGCGTCCGCTGTCGGCGAAAGCATCATATCTGCATAACCCTGCAGCGCTTCCGCGTCCGCCTCGCCTTTTTCCGAAAGCAGGCTGAGCGAGGATTTCAGAAATCCTCTGACCTCGTCGTCCTTGCCCCACATTACGGTTGAAGGACCGGTAACTCCGTATTTTTCAAGGAACGGAAATATTATGTTTTCCTTCTTGATGTAGTGTTTTTCGATGTCCGTAAGGCTGTTGAAAATCATCCTGAAATTCATCAATTCTTCATTTACATTCAAGGATTCCCTGTTGAATTTCAGTTTGATGAAAATGTTCCGTAACTTCGCAATCTCCGCTTCGAGCGCCCTGTTCTCCATTTTTAATGTATGAACGGGATGACCTTCGGGGACTTCCTTCATCATCGTAAGGTCAACGTTATCTTTTATCGCTTCGGAATGCAAGTCGCAGTATTTCTGTATTTCCTGAGGAGGCAGTCCTTCGTTTATGAGTTCCTGCTCCGCCTGCACCACCTCACCGTACGGAACGCTGCCGAGCATAACCTCGAGTTCGCGTTTCACGTCTTCAATCGTTGAATCTTCGTGGAGTTTCAGAAGAAGTGTTTTTAATTTCTGAATCCTTTCGGCGCTGTTGTTTATTAATTCGCTCATGTTGTAATTTTAATTTTTAAATCAGACTATTTTGTCCTATTATAACAACACGGGAAAGTTCATTTTCGTTTCAACGGCGGGTCAGAAAAATGAAATAAACAAAAGTACGTTCAGGTAAGCGATTACCGCTCCGATTACGAGCAGAGTAATTTTTGTATAAATCTTATTCGAATATTTTCCCATTACTTTCTTAGAGGATGTCAGGTATATCTGGAGGAATATTGTAAACGGCAACTGTATGCTGAGAATCATCTGCGATATAATCAGTCCCTGAAACGGATTCGTTATGAAAAGAATTATTATCAGCGCGGCGGCAAGAGAGATGCCGACTCCGAGTCTCGAGTGGCTGTCTTTTATATCGTACGGCTCGCCGAACATTCCCGATAGTATCGATCCACCCGCCATACCGGACGTAATGCTCGAAGCGAAGCCCGCGAACAGCAGCGCTACGGCGAATATGACCGAGGCGTAACTTCCAAGAAGCGGTTCAAGAAGCGATTTTGCCTGCGGTAGTTCCGTTACGGGAATTCCCGATTTAAAGAACGTCGCCGCGGCGAGAATTATCATCGCGCTGTTTATTGCCCAGCCGATGAGCATCGAGAAGAATGTGTCAAAGAACTCGTAATCAAGTTGCTTTTTAATTACTTTTTCGTCCTGCAGGTTCCATTGCCTGCTCTGAATGATTTCCGAATGAAGAAAAAGATTATGCGGCATAACGACGGCGCCGAGCACGCTCATTATAATCACAATCGAGCCTTCGGGTATTCCGGGAGTAATCCATCCGGAAGCCGCCTGTCCCCAGTTGACGTCCGCAACGAACATTTCATAAATAAACGAGAGTCCGATAATCGAAACGAAACCGATAATATATTTTTCGATGCGCCTGTAAGAATTCGTGTAAAGCAGTGCTCCGACAATCACGACAACGAGAACCGCGCCGATTTTCAGCGGCACGTGAAAAAGCATTTCAAGCGCGATGGCGGCGCCGAGTACTTCAGCGAGCGATGTCGAGACCGAAGCAAGAACCGCGAGCGAAAGTATAAACCTTGAAACATATTTCGGAGTATAAAGCGTAGCCGCTTCGGAAAGACACAGACCAGTCGCGATTCCGAGGTGAGCGACGTTATGCTGAAGTATTATTAGCATCAAAGTCGAAAGCGTGACCATCCATAGCAGAACGTAGCCGTATTCCGAGCCCGCGGCGATGTTCGAAGCCCAGTTTCCCGGGTCGATGAATCCAACCGTAACGAGAAGTCCCGGACCGATATACTTGAATATTTCGAGTCCGCCGAGAACGGGCTTGTGCTCTTTCTTGTTCCGTAAATCCTTTATGAAATTTTTAACCGGCGACAGCATTTCCGCTTTTCTCCTCTTTTACGAATTTTAACATCCATAAACCAAGTATAAAAAAGACCGTGATTGAAAAAATCGCTATTTTCTGAGAGCCCGTCAGCCAGGAAACGAGCCCGAAAGTAAGCGGACCGATTAGCGTTGAGGTTTTCTCGAACAGCGCGTAGAACCCGAACATTTCGGTCTTGATTTCGAACGGCGCGAGTTCCGTCATCAGCGCTCTCGAAAGGCTTTGCGTCGAGCCGAGAAATGTTCCCGCGAATCCGCCCGCGATGAAGAAGTAATGAATTTTCGCTCCGCCGATTTCCAGATAAGACGTCTCGTCAACGAAGAAGAATATGAACACGAGTATTACTATCCAGAAGAGAATATTCACTACAATCGAGCGTTTTATGCCGAACGAGTTTCCGATTTTCGCGAAGACGAGCGAGCCTATCATCGCCGTTATCTGGACAATGATGAAGAATACCGCGAGTTCAACCGTTGAGAAATTCAGAGTCTTTACGGCGTATATTCCCGAGAAAAAAATTATCGTATTGACGGAATCTATATAAAGAAAGTACGAGAGAAGAAAATTTCTCAGGTTCCTGAATTTGTTCACGTGTTTAAGGGTATCCGCGACTTTTTTAAATCCGTAAGAGAAATAATTAATTTTTTCCGCGCTGCGTTCTGTCTTTTTTTCCTTAAGAAAAATGAAAGCGGGTACGCTGAACACCGCGTAAAACAAAGCGGTCAGGGCGAACAGGAGCGGGTAGTTATCCTTGAGAGGAAAAACCATTAAAACCGAAACGAGTGAGCCCGCGTAACCGACTGCGTATCCGAGTGACGACACCCTGTTGTAATCCTTCTCTTCGACCATATCGGAAATAAAGGCGTCATAAAAAGTCAGCGATGTCTGAAAGCCGATGTTCGAGACTATGAACAGAATCAAACCGAACAGCACGGTTCCCTGACCCGTAAAATACATAAGACCTGTCGGCACGACGCACAGGAGCGTGAAAAGAAATAGAAAGAATTTTTTGTTGGACGTTCTGTCGGCAAGCGCGCCGCAAACGGGATTAAGCACAGCGGAGATTATCATCGAGATATTTATTCCGAGCGACCAGTAGAAATCCCCGACAGGCTGTTTGGAGCAAATAACATCCGTGAAGAACACGGCGAAGACGAAAGCGACAATTATAACGGCATAGGAAGAATTTGCAAAATCATAGAGAGTCCAGACGAATACCTGTGATTTATTCTTCATCGGCTTTTTTCTTATAATCCAACAAGCCCCTGCCTTTTTTATTGAGTTTATTTTCTTTCTTCAGGTTATTCAGCACCGCATCGAGGACGCCGTTAACGAACGTCGGGCTTTTATCGGAGCAGTAAAGTTTCGCAAGTTCAATAGCCTCGTTGATTGATACCTTCGGCGGAATTTCGGGGAAGTAAAGAATTTCCGCTATGGCGAGGCGCAGAATAATTTTATCGAGAATCGCGACGCGGTCGTACTCCCAGTTTTTGATTCGCTCGGTTATCAACGAATCAATCACACGCTGGTTCTTTAGAACCGCATCGATAAGTTCGGAGGCGAAATTATATTTTTCCAAATCGGTAATCTCGGCCAGTAAATCCTTCTTAACCTTGTCTATGTGGTCCTTTGCAATCTGATAAGCATAGAGGACCTCCAATGCTTTAATCCTAACAAATCTTCGTTTAGATGCCATTTATAAAGAACTGATTATTTATTACAAATATAGTTATCCTAAACCAAAAAGCCAAAACACAATAAGAGCAAAAGACTCCTTAACGCAGAAGTTAACGTTGCTTTCCGCCGACAGCGGCGTATCGGAAGCGAACGTATCGACGTTCATCAGGTTGAACCTGCATATTTCCGACGCGCGGAGGAGATGGAAATTATCCGAGACGAGAATAATTCTTCCGAAATTCATTCTTCTGTAGTACCTGTCGCGGACGAAAAGTATCTGCTCGATAGTCGAATTGGATTTCGCTTCGACGTATAGGTTCCTCGGCTCGACTCCGAATTTCATTAGTTCATTCTTCGACACTTCGGCTTCCGTAAGTTCATTGGGCGAGCCGCCTCCGGTAAGAATCAGTTTTGGCGCGTACTTCTGCTGATAAATCTCAAAGCCTTTGTTTATGCGCTCTCTGAGGACGGGGGAAGGCCTGTTGCCGCCCCATACAGCCGCGCCGAGAATAACGCCCGCGTCCGATTTTCTGCTCCCCTGCTTGTAAAGTCCCGAATCGTCCTTGTAGGAATAAACAAAATAGAAAGTCGCCGCGAATACAAGAACGAGAAGCAGAACGACGTAGCCCGCCGAATTAAAAGCGTGCAGTTTTTTCGAGCCTGAGAATGCCAGAAGTATTATTGAAATGAGCACGAAGAGTTTCAGGACGAAGAACAGCAGGTACAATACAATCCTGATGTCTTTCTCGGGTATGACGAAAGACACTACAACGAAGAAGAGCGACGCGACGGACATGACGAGCAGGGTTATGACGTGCCCGGCTCTGTATTTTGATTTCGAGAGAATGTTCGAAACGGAAAAGACCGTTATGAGAACGATATCGAGAAGCGAAATCAGATTCCCCGTTTTGAGCAGTGAGAAACTTTCCATATAAAGATTCTGATTGGAGTATCTGACGTAAATAAGGCAGAACTCCGAAAAAACGGACAGTATAAGAATCAGGAATATGAAAAAATTCTTGTGTCTCAAGATTCGCACGGTCTAATTA
>DATMXZ010000114.1:0-3292 GCA_035561235.1 Ignavibacteria bacterium | reverse complement strand
ATTTATGAGAAACCAATCGCTTCTTCTAATTCTATTTTTGCTTATCGGAATTTCTCTTACGGCACAGGACAAGCCTTTACGCTGGTCCGATCCAATGGATAATCCAATGTGGATTTTTAATGTAAGCAATACTGCAAAAATCCCTTTTGTACCGATAACCGAAATGCCGGTAATACAAAGCAACAAAGTGCAATATTATTACTCGGCTAATGGAGTTTATGCTGTTAATCCGAGTTTCAGAGTACTTCCCCGTACGAACAGCCATCAGAGCGAAGTGATATTAGTAAGGCATCCATTGAATCAAAATTTGATGTTTGGTTCATCGAATGCCGTAAATTTCGTCAGCGGTTTGTTTATTAGCGAGGGTGTATATGTCACGACAAATGGCGGCGCTACCTGGTTCGGGAGCGACACGCTAAACGGCGCTCCGATTACGAATCACGGCGGAGACCCGGGACCAACTATAGACAAGAACGGCAATATAATAATGACGCATCTTGGATATAGCACATCAGGTATGTTTGCAAATTATTCCACCAACAACGGTCTGAACTGGTCATCAAGTTATACGATACAATCAGGCAGCGTGGATAAAAATTTTGCGGGTACCGATGACGCGCCGACGAGCCCGTATTACGGCAGAAGTTACTGCGTGTACACGACCTGGGGTTCAGGATATCCTCCAAGAATCTCATATACGACGAACGGCGGTGTGTCCTGGTCAACGCCTACTGATATTATCCCCGCGGCGAGCGGCAGGGTATGCAGGGCGGAAGACCTTAGAGTCGGACCGAACGGCGAGGTTTACGTTACCTGGACACCGACTGTAAGCAGCAGTCCTGAAGACCAGTGCGCGTTCGCGAAATCCACGAACGGCGGTGTAACGTTCACCGGAACTCACAATGCTTTCGCAATGAGCGGTCTAATGGTGTTCGGCACAGGATTCACTCCTTACGGAATCAGAATGAACAGTTTCCCGCGAATTGACGTTGACAGAAGCGGAGGTCCGAGAAACGGGTGGATTTACATACTTGTTTCGCAGAAGAACTTAGCGCCTGCAGGCACCGATCCCGACATCGTGCTTCACCGTTCAACTGACGGAGGCACTACCTGGTCAGCGGGAATAAGAGTTAATCAGGATCCTTTAAACAACGGCAAATACCAGTTCTTCAACGCGATAAGGGTCGATGAATACGGCGGAATAAACTGCGTATATTATGACAACAGGAATACGGCGCCGGATTCCGCGGAAGTTTTCGTGGCAAGGTCGATAGACGGCGGCAATACCTGGACGGAATATAATGTCAGCGGTCACAGGTTCAAACCAAAACCGATTAGCGGACTTGCTTCGGGTTATGCCGGCGATTATATCGGAATATGTTCCGGAAACAATAAAGTATGGCCTTTCTGGATGGATGACGTTACAGGCGTTTATCAGGCTTGGACTGCTTCAATTGATTTAGGTCCTTCAATAAATCATACGCCTCTCGGAAACACGGAGCAGACGACAGGGAACCGTGCGGTAAACTGCACGATTACACCGGCAGGCTCGGGTATTAATCCATCAACAGTCAAACTATTCTATGCAAAGAACAGCACGACTTTCTCAAACGTGTCTATGACGAATACGGGCGGTACAAACTGGACGGCAAATTTACCGCTCACGGGAGCAGGTACTTATAACTACTATCTGACTGCAACCGATTCGATGAGCAGGGTGGCGACGGCTCCCGCTGGGGCGCCCGGAATTTATTATTCTTTCCTCGCATCATCCGATACTGTCAAGCCGGTTATTTCACACGTTCCGCTCGGCAATGTCCCGAAGGTAAACTGGCCTGCGACAGTTTCAGCCGGCGTAACGGACAACATCGGCGTTGACTCTGTGTGGGTAAGATGGTACAAGAATAACACGGGCACGGGAATAAAGCATTTCAAACTTCTGTTCACGACAGGCACGAATTACGCGGCTGCGTTCAATTCGGTACAGGCGGATGTCAATTTTAACGATTCAATATTCTACAGAATATTCGCGAGAGACAATTCATCGGGTCACAATCTCGATTCATCGGCGCTAAACAAATTCAAAATCATAAACCAGTTCAACGCTTGCGTCGGAACCGGGACATCGTCTTCGAACTATCCGTTCACGACTTACTGGATGGACGGAAGAACACAGATGCTTTTCACGGCTGCTGAACTTTCAGCGTCAGGAATGACAGCCGGGACATCCATAATGAAGTTAGGATTTAACGTAATCACTGTCGGCGGACCCGCGATGAGCGGCTTCAACGTCCGTTATCAGTTAACGACACAAACATCGCTTACGGGTTTTGTATCGAGCGGATGGACAACAGGTTACACAGGTACTTATACGGTAGCCGGCACGGGTTGGCAGTACATCGATATGTCATCTCCGTATTTCGTTTACAACGGAACGAGCAATCTTCTGATTGAAATCTGCTATGACAACTCGGCATATACCGCGTATTCACCGGTTAATTCGACTGCGGCATCGGGAAAAACCTGGGGTTACTATACCGATAACGTCAGCGGTTGTACGATGACGGGAGGCGCAGCTCAGACTAACAGACCTAATGTTTGTTTCGTATTAACAGCAACTGGCGCGGGCAGCATTTCGTCGCTCATTCCGAGCAAGTACGAACTGAGTCAGAACTATCCTAACCCGTTCAACCCGACGACGAAGATAAACTTCGCGATTCCGAAACAGGGATTGGTAACGATGAAGATTTACGACGTACTCGGAAGGGAAGTAAGGACTCTCGTAAACGAAGTGAAGCAGGCTGGAAATTACACTGTTGATTTCAACGCGTCGGAATTCGCCAGCGGCGTTTACTTCTACAAACTGACTTCAGGCGATTTCAGCGACATAAAGAGAATGATACTGGTGAAGTAAGACAAGGGTAAATATTTAATATAACGAAGAGGCGGTTATACCGCCTCTTTTTTTTATTTCGTGGATACTGTCGTCCCTGACGGGACTCAATTCTTGTTGTTCGATTTACTAAAAAACTGTCGTCCCTGACGGGACTCAATTCTTGTTGTTCGACTTACTAAAAAACTGTAGTCCCTGACGGGACTCTTATTCTTGCTGTTCGATTTACTAAAAAACTATCGTCCCTGACGGGACTTTTCGTATCGTAAATGAGTGTCCCCCGATGAATCGGGGAGACTCTCTGATACATTAATGGAATTCCATAAAATCGGAGACTCTCAACTACATGGGTTATTTGCAAAATAATAGTTCGATTTCTGAAACCGGGCTTCAAAATAT
>DATMXZ010000113.1:0-4190 GCA_035561235.1 Ignavibacteria bacterium | reverse complement strand
ATTCTTGTATGGATAAAAACCCAGAAAGTCCCTATACATCAATGAATACCGGCAGTACGCTGCTGGTAAGGTATATTAATATTATTTTAGATCACAAGAAACTTATCTCGATTACTGTGCTGTCGATTGGTTTGTTGACTGCGTTTCTGGTATACTTTGTGATTAAGCCGGTTTTTTATTCGAGCGCCGTCGTTAAAGCCGCAGGCAAAACTTCGGGTATAAGCGGTTTGTTGTCCACGGGCAGCCTGCCTGATATAGGAGGTCTGGACGAGATTTCTGGCGGCTCGGTTGCTAAAGAACTCGCTTTGTATAACCAGATTCTGGTCAGCAGAAGGTGTCTCGAAGAAGCCGTGAAGAAATTCAATCTAATGGAAGTTTACGACCAGAAGTATATGCAGGACATGCTGAAGGATTTCAGAGAGAATATTCTCGATGTAACGAAGGATAATAAATCGGGTACGATGGAGATAGGCGTATTTGACACTTCCCCTGAGCGCGCGAGGGACATCGCCGCGTATCTTGTAGAGCAATTGAATAAAATCAACACGGAACTTAACGTTCTTAATGCTAAGAACAACCGCGAGTTTATCGAGAGTAGGTATAATTCGATTAAAGATGAACTTAAGCAGGCTGAGGACAGCCTTAAGTTATATCAGGATTCTTACGGAATCGCTCCGGATATTGTCGCTAAATCTGTAGTACAGACAGCCGTTCAGATGGAGGCCGAAATAAAATCGGAAGAAGTTAAACTTGAGATCCTGAAGAAAATGCTCTCCGGCGACCAGTCTGAAGTGAAAATGCAGGAAAATAAAATTGCCGCTCTTCGAAATGAACTTGCGAAAGTTAAAAATACTGATGATAACGAAAACTTCCTGAATCTGAAAAATACTCCTTTTAAGGTTCTCAATTACCTCCGTCTCCAGAGAAACGTTGAAATTAAAAATAAACTTCTCGTTTACATTCTGCCAATATTCGAACAGGCAAAAATCGAGGAAAAAAAAGAAATGCCGAGTGTGCTGGTGCTTGACCAGCCTGAAGTGCCCGAATTAAAAAAGAAACCGAAAAGACTAATGCTTGTCGGACTTTCTATTATAATCTCGTTTGTGCTTCTGTCTACAGGCCTCATAATTTATGAGACTTCGGTCAAGCAATTGTTGCATACTTTAAAAAACAGAAATGAATAATACGGCGATAAGAAACCTGACTGACTCGAAAATTAGCGGCTATTATACGGGAGGATTGGTAGTCCTGTCCGTCGGATGCGTGCTCTCGCTGATTCTGGAAGAATATATCTTGTTCCTTATTCTGCTTTTAATACCTTTCCTGATTTATTTTACTATTAGGTTTCAGGATTATTATGTCGAGATTTTTATTGCGTCTCTCTTCTTTGCGAGAACTCTTTACTGGCCTCTTAGAGTTCAGTCGAGCCTCTTGGTCGCGGTAATTCTGATTTTCTTTCTCCTCACATCCAGAAAATTTGGGATTTTCAATGAACTTAAACTTCCGGGTAAGATAAAAAATATTGCCACATTCCTGATTTTTTCGGTAATAATTTCAGGAACAATGACCTTGTTTTCATCGGCGTTGTCGGTTTATTTTTCCCTGCTGTTCATAATCTTCCTGTCCCTCTCTTATGTAATATTCAGGTCCGTAAAAAGTTTCGAGGAGATTGACAGGTATCTTAATTTCTTTCCTGTTGTCTGCGGTATCTCGGGTTTGGTAATAATCGCCCAGATAATCGTAACAGGGAAATTAAGGTCGTTGGGCTTGACATCCTTTGCCGTAATGGACTTCTCGGCAATGGCTCTGCTTACAGTTGTATTCAGAAATTTTCTGCTTTCTAAAATTAACAGGAATTCGATTTTTCTTGCAGTTGTGATTTTTGTCATTCTTATTACTACACAGTCAAGGTTCGCATGGCTGGGATTCCTGATTACGCTGATTTACGGACTTATAATTAGCTTTATCTTTTCGGAAGATACCAGGGCGATAATAAAAAAGCGTATGCCGATTCTCTTAATAGCATCCGCTATAGGTATCGCGCTCGTGTTCATTATTGGCCTCAAGGGAATTCTTCTTAACCGCCTGGATGTTACCAACTTCACTCTGTTCGAGGGGTCGAGCGGTCAGTTGACTTCGAACTCGCTCGAATCACGGGTCTTTATCTGGGTTACCGCTTATAATACTTTTATTCATCATCCTTTTATAGGTGTCGGTTATTTGATGTTCAGCGAAATATCTGAAGCATATAATCTGCTGCCTGATTTTATGTTTATTGTCTATGTTTATGGATTGGATGCGCATACAACCTACCTGAATTTTCTCGTTGAAACCGGCATTGTCGGGTTGACGGCGTTCGTTTCTTATGTCGTTATAATTTTTCTGATGACATTGAAATCAATTAAGGAATCGAAGTCGCTTGTAAATCTGAAAGTGAGCATAATTCTTAACATGCTTGTTTTTTTCATAATGGTTCATAGCGTTTATTCGGGTGCGTTCACGATGGGACAGAATGCCCTGCATATGCATTTTATTTTCGGCCTTGCAATTGCGAATTATGTGTTGACGAATGAGCAATCCCGCAAGGATGCTTGATTTTTAATAGAACTAATCACAGTGAAAAATGATATAACGAATTTTTCGTAACTACCTTTGTAGAAAGGGGCTTGAGATTCAACGATATACAGTCTGATTGACGGGAAAATACTTCAGACGGACGTTATCTTGGAAAGTTTTTAATAAAAGTATAATCCACGGAATTTGTGTTAACGAAAACAGACAAAAAAAACGCAATCTGGAACAGCATTGGATTCGTAGGCGTATCCTTGCTTGGTTTTGTGAATTTTTCACTGAACTATGCCACATTTCCTGCAGCCGAATTCGGGGTTTTCATATTTATTAATGCTATTTTTGGTATCGGGAATTCTCTCGATTTCGGATTCGGCGTGTCAACTGTCAAACTGATTTCGGAATACAGGAAAAAGGAAGAATATGAAACCGTCAATAAAATTTTTATGACGCATTTTATCGGATTCATCTTCCTCGGCGTCCTTATTCTAATCGGTTTCTGGGTCTATTTCTTTTTCTTCCTCAGGAATTCCCCTCTCGTAAGTCAGATACCATACAGCACTTTCTTTTCAATCTTTGTTTTCCTGTCACTGTCTTTCTTGTTTAGGTATATTAATAATTATCTTAACAGAGTTTACGAAGGCTTTGCGGAATTTATATTGTATTCGAAAATCAGCATTTCAACTGCGTTACTGAATACTGCGCTTATGCTGGCTTTGTTTTTTTGGAAACTAAGCTTGGATTATCTCGCGATAATTTATTTCATTTCCGGTTTCGTTAATTTTCTCGTTTTGACGGTTTTCCTTATCAGGACGAACAGAATAATTAATTTCAGCCCCGGGAATGTCAGCCTGCACATTATTAAAAAATATGCGGTTTACAACATCAATATACAACTTTCCTTTTTCGTGAACAGTTTTGTTGATCCACTTATTAAGTATTTTATCGGCACGTATCTGACGATGAGTTTCGTGACCTATTTCGAATCGGCAAAAAAAATAATCGATATGTCGAACGGTCTCATTTTCTCCGCACAGAAAGGGGTACTGAATAAAATCAGTGAACATAACGCATTGAACAGACTCACCGAGTTCATTAATACGGAGATTAGCACTTACTCTAAAATGTCAAATTATTATTCCATTGCCCTCTACGGTCTTTTGAATACGGCTTTGTGTGCTTTTATACTTATCTGGTTTAAATCCTTCGAGGGCATGCTTATGTTTCTGATATTTATTCTACCTTATTCACTGATAAATTCCGCTGGCTGCCTGTATCTTGTACTTATGGTCGAAGGAAACGGGAAACGTCTTCTAATCCTTCAATCGATAAATTTTGTCGTTATTCTGGGTATGCTCTTCCTTTCTCTCAGCGTATCCGGAAATTATTTCGGATTGTTTGGTTTCTACGCTTCCACGATTATAACAATAATACTCTTGGTGTATTTTCTGGAAAAATATCACGGCTTTTATGTGAAACAGTTTATAGCAAAAATTGTATTTCCCGATATCGTTAAACTTAATATACTGATTTTGCTTGAAATTGCCTGTTTGTATTTTTTTAAGGACTTTTTCGTTTATGTGCTGATTTCGTTCACTCTTGCTTACGGACTTGTGTTTATG
>DATMXZ010000112.1:0-2043 GCA_035561235.1 Ignavibacteria bacterium | reverse complement strand
TATATAATCAGTTAAGTTCGAACTCCTGACCTCTCGACGGTATCTCGATGTTTTTGAATCCGTTTGAATTGAGAATCGTTTTAAGGTTATCCTGCTGGGGCGACTCCCCGTGCACCAGAAAGAGTTTTTTAATTCTGTCTTTGTCAAACTGTTTCAGGTAATCAAGCGTTTCACCGCTGTCCGCGTGCGCGGAGAAAGCGTTGAGGATTTTTACTTTGGCTTTTACAGTATGTTCTTCACCGAATATTTTCACTTTATAATTTTGCTTGTCGGATGCCTTTATCAACTGCCGGCCGAGAGTGTTTTCCGCCATGTACCCGATTATCATTATCGTATTCTTCGGATTTCCGACGTTGTTAGCGAGGTGATGAAGAATCCTGCCCGCTTCGCACATCCCTGATGCGGAAATTATCATGCAGGGTTTCTTTGTAGAGTTTAGTTTCTTTGATTCGGTTACTTCCTTGATATATTTCACGTTATCGAGACCGAATACATCGACGCCCGAGGCTATAAGTTCAAATGTTTCCTCGTCGAAGCATTCGGGATGAAGTTTGAAAATTGCCGTTGCGTTTACCGAGAGCGGGCTGTCAACATAAACCTGAAACTTTGGAAGTTTACCTGACGCGTTCATTTTTGTTATCTCATAAATCAGTTCCTGCGTCCTGCCGACGCTGAAAGAAGGAACGATTATTTTGCCGTTCCGTTTCAGTGCTTCGTCGATTGTCTCGAGAAGGCTCTGTTCGATAGAAGACGCAGGTTCGTGATAAAGACCTCCGTACGTCGATTCGCAGAGCAGGTAATCGACATTGCCCATGAAACGTGGATCCTTGAGTATCGGAAGTTCTTTCCTGCCAAGGTCGCCCGTAAATCCAATTCTGATGGGGTTTCCGCTGTTTCGCACTTCGATAACAATTTGCGCGGAGCCGAGAATATGGCCTGCATCATAGAACATCGCCGTAATATCGCTGCCGAGTCCGTTTATGCCGAATGGCCTTTCATACGAGACTGTTCTGAATTGTGTAAGTACGTTTTTCGCGTCTTCCACCGAATAAAGCGGTTTAAAAAGCGGCTGATTTTTTTTAGCCCTTCTCTTATTAACGAATTCAATGTCTTTCTCCTGCACGTAAGCGCTGTCGAGAAGCATAAGCGAACATAGGTCCCGTGTAGCGGGTGTCGAGTAGATAAATCCTTTGAATCCTTTCGCGGCCAGCATAGGCAGGTTGCCTGCATGGTCAATATGAGCATGAGATAGAATAACGCAGTGTATTTCAGATGGATCGAACATGAAGTTCTTGTTCATATCGTACGATTCTTCCCGCTTGCCCTGATGAAGACCGCAATCGAGAAGTATTTTCTTTCCGTTTATTTCAAGGAGGTGCTGTGAACCCGTTACGGTTTTCGCAGCGCCGCAGAATTTAATTTTCATGGTTTAATCTCCGTAATTATTTCCTTATTCAATTTATGTCTGGTGACAAATGGATTATCTTTTATAAAAAACCTGTACGGGAAATGACTGCCTTTTTTAATGCCGATTCTCTTGCTGACTGCAACCGTGAAATTCTCTTTGACCCGGTTCCGTGATATGAATATGTCTTTTGACTGCAAATCGGTCCCGTTAAGTTTTCCGTCTATACCGAACGCAAGGCAGAGTTTAGCAGGTCCGTTCGTTAAATCGTGTTCCTTTTTAATTTTGCCTCTGAGTAATTTCATCGTTTCCGTACCCGTCACCGGCTCCAAAGCCCTTATTAGCACTGCCGCTCCAATTCCTTCTTTCTCGGTAACAACGTTAAAGCAGAAATAATTGCCGTATATGAAATACACATAAGCGATGCCGCCTTCCTTGAACAGAGTTGCATTTCTGGGTGTGACTCTGCCGTAAGCGTGACAGGCAGGATCGGTGTCGCCAAGATAGGCTTCGGTTTCAACGATTTTCCCGCAGAGATAAGAATCGTTATATTTTCTGACAAGGAATTTTCCCAGCAGCAACTTTGAAACGGTTAAAGTATCTTTAAGATAAAATGCCTTTCTGAGTCTGTATTTATA
>DATMXZ010000111.1:0-31177 GCA_035561235.1 Ignavibacteria bacterium | reverse complement strand
CGTAAAATATTTACAATGCAAATATAAATCAATCTTCAATCGTCAATCTTCAATGTTCAATCTTCGTTTATGATGAAAATTTCTGTTTTTGTTTTACGGAATTTAATCCGAATTAATCATAATCCAACCGGCGCTTGTCATAATTTTGCAGAATGAATAATAAATCATCTTTCCGGCTTAGCCCATGTCCGCCGTAGCGGATTTTTAATTTCAACGGTTTTAATTGTCAAATAATGTAGTCTCTACCCGTTGGACCGAGCGGGATTCAAGGTTTGAATAATTTATAATCGCTAAAAAAATTTATTTCAGGAGAAGCATCTTCTTAGTTTCCGAATGGTTTCCAGATTCGAGTTTGTAAAAATATACGCCGCTCGGATGCGCGGACGCGTCCCAATCGGTTGCGTAAGAGCCCGTATTCAGGTATTTGTTGACGGGAACCGATACTTCCCTTCCCAATAAGTTAAAGACGGAAATTCTCACAAATCCCGGTTTGGAAATATCGAAAGCAATTCTTGTCGACGGATTAAACGGATTCGGATAGTTTTGATACAGTTTGAACGAAGAAGGCAATTCGGTTCCCGTCTGACTTACAAAAACATTTCCTCCGTTCGTTGACTTGAGAATTATCGCGTTATAATTTCCCTCCGCCGAACCGCTTGTAAAGAAAATGTTTTCGTTAACCAGCGCAAGTCCTGGAAGAGAAGCCGCCGGATTCAAATCATTTATAATCCAGTTCGCGCCGAAGTCCGTCGTCTTTGCTGTTGTAATTTTTATTATCACAAAATTTATCGTGTCGATAAGAAAACCCGCGGCAAAGGCGGTTCCCGTGTTCGGCAGAGATTTAACCTTCAGCATTCGTCTCGACGAGAATGTAAGCGCGTTAAACCAGTTGCTTCCCGCATTCGTAGTTTTAAAAATATAATTTTCAAAACCGTTCGAATTACCCATCGCTATCCCGGTTGTCTGGTTCAGGAAAGTAAGGCCGCTGATTTGCGGCGCGAACGAAAAAGTCGTCCAGTTCAGCCCGCCGTCGGTGGTTTTAAATATTCTGCCGACGTCGTTATTAAAGCGCGGCGATTTCCCGTTCTTCAATGGAAAGAGTACGTTCCCTGTTGCAAAACCCGTGTTCGCATTCAGGAAAACAAGATTCTCGACTTCCAGTTCGGGGTCAAAGTAATGAACAATTTGCCAGTTTGTTCCTCCGTTTGTAGTCTTGCAAAATTTCGTGCACTGCGACGGGTTTGTATCAATTAGCGCGTATCCAGTATTCGCGTCTAAAAAGTGAATCGAGTTTATATAGCCCGTGAGCGTGTCGAAATTGCCTGCCCTTGTCCACGACAATCCCGAATCGGTCGATTTCAAAAACGCGCTTTTGTATACATGGAAGAATTCGCGCTTTCCTTCGGACAACAATTTTTGCCTGACATAATCGGGACACGAAATAAAATCATTACTCATTTCTTTATTTATCCCGAAATGAAAATTTTCCGCACCGCAGGCATACACGAGTGAAGAATTAATGTACTGAGCATCAAGAATCGCTCTGATTTCGGGGGGACAGCCCGCCTGTATCCAGTTCGAACCTGAATTCGTCGTGTAGAAAATATTTTCGGTAAAATCAATATTCGTATGTCCGAAGGAAATGCCGTTATTGGCATTAAAAAAAGCAAGCGTGTACGCGTAACCGTTATACGGTAGCGTGTGCTGTATCCACTGAGCGCTCGCGTTCAGGTAAAACAAAAACACGATGATGAAAAATAATTTTTTCATAACACATTTTAAAAGATTCGGTACGGCGCGCAAACTCGTTGTTCGCATTATAAAAATACCGGCAGAGGAGTTTACAAGCAATACACTTCTTATATATGATTTAACGTGTTTAATCCGGGTACCCGGCTAACGAAAATTATTATTTTGCAAAACAAAAAAATTTCAGAGAAGATTGACAAGAAAATGAACCGATTGAAGATGAGGCGTTTCGATTTTTTTCTTTGCCGCAATTTTCAGGATTTCGGATGTAAAGTAAGAGACCTCAGTCGGCCGTCCCTTTTCCCTGTCCTGATAGGATGACGTCTTTGAAATGCCAATAGTTTTCGTATCCGTCACAATTTTTTTATAATCCTCTTTAGAGAATTCGATTCCGAGCGACTCCGCGACCGCCGATATTTCATCGTACAAATCGTTTATAAGCCTGACGATTTTTCTGTCGGTAAACAAATCCTCGACTCTCGCGAACGCAATCGCTGTCAGAGAGTTGAATATCGTGTTCCAGGTGAGTTTAACCCAGATTTCGTGAAGTATGTTATCCGATATTTTACACTTAACGCCCGGAACGCTGAGCAGTTCTGAGACAGTTTTAATTCTCCTGCTGATTTTGCCGTTCATCTCTCCTGTTACTATGATTCCAAGCGCGGTGTGAATTACTGTGTGTCCTTTCATATCCGATGCGATTCTGCTTACAGTCTGCAAAACTCTCGATTTACCGAATTCCTTTTTGAGAAGATTATAATTGTATATTCCGTTCTGAACGGAAATAAATTGTGTATTCTTTGTAACGACTTTTTTCAAGGAGGGTATCAGATTCTCCGTGTCATTCGACTTCACGCATAAAATCACGTAATCGAACTTTGTTTTGAATGATGAAGAATTGTCCGATACGCTTATCTTTATTTTGAAATCGCCGTGTATGCTTTTAACCGAAAGTCCGTTTTTCTTCAGAAGTTTAAGCGTGTTCCCTCTCGATAGAAAATGAACCTTATAGTTGTTATTTTGAGCGAGCCGCCCTCCGAAATACCCTCCCAGAGCGCCTGTTCCCGCTATGAGTATCTTCGGCTTTTTCAATTACGATTCAAGAAGTTTTTTTACGAGATGAGGCGTGCCCGTTGCCGCTTTTTCGACTATGAATTCAAGATTTTTATGTAATCCGGAAACGTTCGGCTTATTCGGGTCTATTATGTATTTCACCGCTTCACGAGGCACGTAATCAAGCAGTCCCGCGGCGGGATAGACGACGAGTGAGGTTCCCACGACGATGAAAATATCAGCGGTCGAAGCGACCGCCGCCGCGTCGGTCATTAACGGCACGGCTTCGCCGAACCATACTATATCCGGACGCAGTTGAGCGCCTTTTTCGCAAACGTCTCCGAAATTTATGTCCTGATAACCTATATCGTAAATGTTGTACGGTGGTACAGTGCTCCGCGCTTTCGTGAGTTCGCCGTGAAGGTGTATGATGTTTGTTGAGCCCGCGCGTTCGTGAAGGTTATCGACGTTCTGTGTTACAATCACGACGTCGTATTTCGTTTCAAGTTTAGCGAGCGCGATGTGCGCGTCGTTCGGATGAACATCCTTTAACTGACGCCGCCTGGCGTTATAGAAACGCAAAACCACTTCCGGGTCTTTCATCCATCCGCCGGGGGACGCCACTTCATAAACATCGTGCCCTTCCCATAATCCGCCCGCGTCTCTAAACGTGGACAGACCGCTTTCGGCGCTTATACCCGCGCCGCTTAGAACGACAATCTTTTTACGGGGCATATAATCAAGTTTGATTTAAACCCCGTAATTTAATAACTGCGGAATTAAATTATAAGTTAGATAATACTTTCCGGATTTTTTCCGATAACTTCGACGACAAATCCTTCAAAGCCGGATTATCCGATACCATCGATATCAATCCGGGATTGAACATCGAGACAATAACTTCTCCGCCCTTTTCGTGCACGACAACGTTGCACGGCATTAACAGACCGACGGTTTCTTCCGCTTTCAGCGCTTCGTACGCGAACGGAGGATTGCATGCTCCGAGAATTATGTATCTGTCATAATCAACGTCGAGTTTCTTCTTAAGAGTCTCTTTAACGTCTATCGTTGTAAGCACTCCGAAACCTTCTTCCTTGAGCGCGTTCGTTGCTTTTTGCACGGCTTCATCATAGCCGTAACTTACCTTCTTTGTGAACCCGTAGTTCATATTATTATTAATTAATTTTCTTTTGCGAAATCCCGGTTTGGGGTTTTTTACTCCTGTCAAACAAACCGAGCAGGGAGGGACCAGCAAACACAGACAGATAAAACATAAATGGTACCGAGTATCTCGCTATGCAGAACGTAAAGAAATACGTCGCGAAAAACCCCAGCAGTCCGTATATAACCGGAAGAACCATATCCATCTTTCCCTTAAGATATTTTCTCATGCTCCAAACTGCAAAGAATATCAACAAAATATTTATAATAAAATTCAGGAGCATTTCGGTAAAACCGGATGCAAGACAAATAAAGAACAACGGAGAGATAATCTTTGAAAGTACAAATAGCACGGGCGAATCAAGAAATGAAGCCGCTACTATCCTCTGCAATGAGGCATCGGGGTGTTCTTTATTAAAATCGTCGAGCCATTCGGACAGCATCTTATTTGCAAGCAGCAGGTTTGACCTGTCCGCGTTTTCTTTTGTATAACTGATGTGCGAGTTAGTGTTAAGTTGCCCCGTCATCGATACGGCTTTAAGATAATAACTTCCCGCGAGCAGGTCGGCTGTTCCGTAACTTCTGCTGCCCGGCGTGAGGGGTCTTGCAAATTCCATCACTGACAACTGCACGGCAAGCGAGTACAGCACGACAATCAGCATTACGACGGACAATTTGATGTTTTTCCTGTACAGCGCGAACAAAAGAAAAAAAACAGGGACAAAGAAGAAAACGGGCTTGACCAAACCCGCGAGGAGAATGCTGATAAACAACATTACGAGGTAAGCGGGTTTTTTCGTAATATAAAATTTTTGAAATGAAAGAAAAATCAAACCAAGAAAAAGCGTAAGTATTACCTCCGATGTAAGTTTTATTGACCAGTGCAAATATAGCGGAGTCAGCACAAAAATCATCAATCCCGTGAAAATCTGCTTCGGGGAAAGAAAAGAGGAAAAGATTCTGTTTGCTACGTATATGTTTCCGTATGTCAGCGCAAGCGTCAAAAGAATTCTCAACGCGGGGTGAAGATTCTCAGGAAAAAATCCAAGCAGAGAAAGAATGAAGGGAAACAATGGCATCAGATATTGATTAGACAAGCCGGAGATTCCTTTGAAGTAATTAATTCCGATAACGTAGTATCCGTCGTCGTGCAGGAAAAACGCGTCGTTTGTTTTCAACACCGTAAGCATGAATATTACCGCGGAACAATATACTATCGTGAAAACCGCCGATACTCCCGGCACCGGTCTTTCAATTATGCGGCGTAAAAAAGTTTTCATCTTCATCAAATAGTTACCGATAAAATAATTTCTTCGCTGAAAAAATTAAAGGACATACCCCGCTGCCATTATCATTCCGTTTTCCTGTATCGCCAGACCGCGAGGCTCATTATTACAACGGCATAAACCGCGAAGAAACTCAGCACGGGAATAACATCCTTCAATTGCGAGCCTTTCAGCATTATCATTCTCATCGCGCCGTTGAACTGCGCTATCGGATTGAAGTACGCTATTGTCTGCGCCCAGTCGGGCATGCTTTCGACAGGAGTGAAAATCCCGCCCATCAGCATGAACAAAACCATGAAAAACCACGCTATGAACATTGCCTGCTGCTGCGTGTGCGTGACGGTCGAAATTAAAAGTCCGATGCCGAGCACTACAAACATGTACACAGACGCGAGAAGCAATATCAGGAAAGGGCTTCCCAGAAGCGGCACTCCGAAAATAAACAATCCGAGATTCAGACCGATAATGAGTTCCACTATGCCTATTATCCAGAACGGCAGAAGTTTCCCGATTATGAACTGATACTTCTTTATCGGCGTCACGTTCAACTGCTCTATCGTTCCGATTTCCTTTTCCTTAACTATGTTCATCCCGGAGAGAAACGAGCCGATTAACGTCACCAGCGCGACTAAAATTCCCGGAACCATGTATGTCCTGTAATCGAGTTCGGGATTGTACCAGTTGGAATAATATATATTTATCAACGATGTCTTTTCAGGTATGACGGACGATTTTGTAACTATCTCGGAATTGTATTGTCTGGTGATGTTTACGGCGTAATTGTTGATGATGCCCGCGGCTGAAGCGTCTTCGGCGTTAATAAGGAACTGCACTTCCGATTTTCCCGATGTCCTGAAATCCCTCTCGAAGTTCTTCGGTATGTAAACTATCAGCCTCGCGTCGTATGTCTTGAAACTTTCGAGCGCTTTTTCGACGGAAAAAGAAGTCTCGTTCAGTATAAAATAATTTGACGCGGTAAACTTGGAAACGAGTTCTCTGGAGAAATAACTTTGGTCGAGGTCAACCACGTTGAATTTAATATTCTTTATTTCATATGTCGCCGCGTTTGAAAGAATTAGCAGTTGAAACAAAGGCATGAATACAATCAGAGGAATCATAGCCCTGTTGCGGAATATCTG
Organism: Ignavibacteria bacterium; assembly: GCA_035561235.1. GTDB lineage: Bacteria > Bacteroidota > Ignavibacteria > Tepidaquicellales > Tepidaquicellaceae > CAIKZJ01. The sequence goes on along the minus strand of DATMXZ010000111.1, from coordinate 24,789 downwards.
CAGGAATTCTTTTTTCAGTATTACAAGTATTGTCCTCATTATTCCAGCCTGATTTTAAATTTCTTGATGCTTACGGCGATAAAGAAAACCGTCATTCCAAACAGTATGAGCGTCTCCATCCAAATGTAGTTGAAACTAACTCCCTTAAGCATTATTCCTTTAACTATGCGTATGTACCATCTCGCGGGTATTATATTGCTTATCCACTGAAGTATTAAAGGCATGTTCTCTACAGGAAATATATATCCTGAAAGAATAATCGTCGGGAGCATCAGCGCTCCAAGCGAAATCATCATCGCGGTCTGCTGGTTGTTGCTTATAGTAGAAATTAAAATGCCGAGTGAAAGCGCCGTTATGAGAAACAGCGTGCTTTCCGCGATTAGCAGGGGCAGGCTGCCGACTATCGGCACTCTGAATACGAATTTCGACATCACGAGAACCGTTGCCGTGTTCACAAGAGAAAGAAGCAGATAGGGAATAACTTTTCCAACGATAATTTGAAAAGGATTAAGCGGAGAGACCAGCAGCACCTCCATCGTTCCGAGTTCTTTTTCCTTTGTAATGGATATGGACGTCATCATCGCGGATACGAGAAGCAGTATTACCGACATCAACCCGGGAACGAACATGAATACGCTCTTTAGGTTCGGATTGTACAGCATCTTGATTTCGGGATTAATCGAAGCGGGAAGAGTCTTGCCTTTGGACAGTTCCGATTGATAATCGGCGATTATCGACGTGGTGTAACCGATTACCATGTTCGCGAAATTCGGGTCGGACGCGTCGGCGACGAGTTGAACGTTAGCCTTTCCGAATCTCTCTAAATTTGCTCCAAAGCCCGGTTCGAAAATTATCACTTCTTTGATTTTGCCCTTGCGGAATGCAGGCTCAATGTCGTTCGGCGACTGCAGATTTTCGTAAAGCATGAAATATCCCGACGAAAGAATTTTATTGCTTATTTCCCGCGTCGTGTTATCCTTCGCGAAATCGAGTATAGCGATTTTCGCATCCCTGATTTCATTCGTGATCGCGAAACCGAAAAGAAGCACCTGCGCGACCGGCATTCCGAAAAGAATCAGCAGGGTTCTGTAGTCCCTTAGTATGTGAAGGAGTTCCTTCCAGACAAAATTTGCGAATCTTTTCATGCGGCGGGCCGGGCTAATTTTACGAATACTTCGTGCATCGTTCCGACGCCGAATTGCTCTTTTAGTTTTTCAGGTTTGTCGAGAGCGGCTATCCTGCCGTCAACCATCATCGAAACCCTGCTGCAATACTCCGCCTCATCCATGTAATGAGTGGTCACAAACACCGTCACGTTCCTGTCTGCCGCCTCGTAAATCATATCCCAGAACTGACGCCGCGTAATCGGGTCAACTCCGCCTGTCGGCTCGTCGAGAAAAACAATTTTCGGTTCGTGTATTATCGCTATTGAAAAGGCGAGTTTCTGCTTCCAGCCGAGCGGCAGCGATTTTATTAGTTTGTTTCTCGCTTCCTCAATCTTCAGAAGGTCAATCAGAAACTCCGTTTTTTCTTTGCGTCTTTCACGTGATAAACCGTAAACCCCGCCGTAAAAATCTATGTTCTCTTTTACCGTAAGGTCCTCGTAAAGCGAAAACTTCTGACTCATATACCCTATGTTCTTCTTGATGGATTCTGTCTGCCTGTAAACGTCGAAACCCGCGACCGTTGCTTTACCCGACGTCGGTAAGGAAAGCCCGCAGAGCATCCTCATCGCTGTCGTCTTTCCCGCTCCGTTCGCGCCGAGGAATCCGAATATTTCTCCCGGCCGGACGTCGAAAGATATTTTATCGACCGCGGTGAATGAACCGAATTTTTTCGTCAGGTCGCTTACCGATATTATTTGATTCTCACCCATTTTATTTGTTCATTAATGACATAAAACAGTCTTCGATACCCGGATTTATTTGTTTGAAAACTATGTCTGTATGTCCCTTTGATATTAATATTTTCTTCATGTCCTCTTCAACGGCTTCCCCTCTGCTGTCCGTGTAATGAAGATAATCGCCGAACGAGTACACCGAATCCGTGTTTTCGGCCGCCCTCAGATCGAGTATTAGTTTGTGCATATCGCCCGAGCGCAGCGCGTACACAGGCTTTTCATATTTCGAAATGATATCATTTAGAAATCCTATGTCGAGAATCTTTCCCTTTTGCATCAGTGCTATCCTGTCGCATTTCGACGCTTCATCCATGTAAGGAGTCGATACAAGAATCGTTATGCCTCCCTCCTTCAGTTTCCCGAGCATCTCCCAGAATTCATTTCTCGAAACAGGATCGACTCCTGTGGTAGGCTCGTCAAGGAAAAGCACGCCGGGCTTGTGTATTAATGCGCAGCACAACGCAAGTTTCTGTTTCATTCCGCCTGAAAGTTTTCCCGCTCTTCTTTTCCTGAAAGGTTCGAGAAAGATGTATATGTCTTTTATGAGTTCATAGTTCGCTTCAATTGTTGTTCCGAACACGCGGGCGAAGAACTTAAGGTTCTCTTCGACGCTCAAATCCTGATAAAGCGAAAACCTGCCGGGCATGTAACCTACCGAGCCTCTGATTTTTTTAAAGTCTTTTACTATGTCGAAGCCGTCAACGACAGCCTCGCCGCTCTCAGGAAGCAAAAGGGTAGTCAGCATTCTGAATAGTGTCGTCTTTCCGGCTCCGTCGGGGCCAATGAATCCGAACAGTTCGCCCTTTTCAACGTTGAAAGAAACGCTCTCAACGGCTTTTGTCTTACCGAACGATTTCGATATGTTATTTACTGTTACGGCGTAATTCATATTTATTTGAACATTACTTCCCCGGGCATTCCGATTTTTAGCGAGCCGTCGTTCTTGACGCGCACTTTCACGGCGTAAACAAGGTTCACGCGCTCTTCCTTTGTCTGAACAATCTTCGGCGTGAATTCGGCTTTGGATGAAATCCAGAAAATTTCCCCTTCCAGATTCCTGTATTCGCTCTTACCGTTATCTATAAGCACTTTCACCGTCTGGCCTATTTTAATTTCAGGCAATTGAGAGCCGCTCACGTAAACACGAAGTTCCATCACGCTAAGGTCCGCTATCTTGTACAGGGGTTTGCCGTAATTTACGACTTCGCTTTGTTCGGCAAATTTCATTATCACGGTTCCGTTTACAGGATTTACAACTGTGCTCTTGCTCAACTGGTCATCAATTTGCTTAATCTGAACGTCATAATTCTTTAGTTCCTCGTTTGTAGTGTTGTTCTGTGTTTCGACCGCCGCAATCTGCCTGTTCAGAACGTCTATGCTTCCGTTTATGTCGTCCAGTTGCTTTCCTGTCGCCGCATTATCTTTCAGCAGTCTCTCTATCCTGTCCTTTTCTCTTAAAGCGACTTTTTTCTGCTCCCGATATACACCGACCTGCGAACTGACATTTTTGAACTTCGTGCGCGTCAGGTTTTTTGCGGCTTCCAACTGTTTCTTTTTTAATTGAAGTTGAACAGTATCGATATATCCGACTACGGAGCCTTCGTTTAAAGTCTGCCCTTCTTCAACATTGAACTCAAGAAGTTTTCCGCTTGATTCGGATGAAACAATTGTTTCAACCGCCTCAAAGTTACCGTACGCGTCCGAGCGGTTGTCGTCCTTCGAACATCCCCCTGCAAACGCCACGATTACTCCCGCTAAGAGAAATAAGATTGTTTTTTTATGCATATTAATATACTCCTTTTGCCGTTAGATAATTTATTTTTGACTGAAGCAGTTGCAGTTTATGCGTTTCAAGCAGGAGTCTGGACTGCGTCAGGTTGTTGAGTTCGGTCATGTAAATTGTTGACGTTACCGTACCGTTCTGTAGTTGCGAATATACGGTTGACGTGATTTTCTCACGCAGCGATATGAGTTCTGCGTCCTTGCTTATCAGTTCGGTATATTTCTGTATGTCCGATTTGTACTTTTCAAGGCTGACTTTCAGGTTCTTGTCAAATGTTTCTTTTTGAGCGTCTATGATTTTCGAATTCACGGAATATATCTGCTTTTCATTGTTGTCGGAATTCCAGTTAATCGGATTCCAGGTTAAAGTTACGCCGACCATGTAATAAGGCTGAAACGCGTTATCCAGCATGTTAAGACCGGGTCTGCCGTATCCCGCCTGCCCGAACGCCGAGAGTTTCGGAATGATTCGGGTCGATACCGCTTCCGAGTATGCGTTCAACTGTTGTTTTTGACGTACGAAAAGATTGTATTCAGGCCTATTCGAAAAATCACCGTCATATACAGGGTCCTGCGCGGCAGGCGTTTCGAGTCTTGTGCTTTCAGGAAGTGAAATGCCTGTAAGTTCTCCGAGCATTTTCAGTGAAGCAATCCTGTCAGCATCTATGCTTTGAATTTCCTGCTCTGTCTGTATGACCTGAGCCTGCAGAACGTAAACGTTGCTGACAGGCGCTATTTCGTTCCGGACACGGGATTCCATTTCGGTTATTCTCGACAAAAGATCGAGCCTGAGAGTCTCGTTAACCTCTTTCTTTTTCTGCAGAAGCATAACCGAAAAATATAAATCGTTTATATTCGGCTTAAGCGCGAAAAGTTCAACGTCAATTTTTCCGTTATCGATTTCTATTTGCTTTCGCTCCGTCTCTTTCAGCGACGATGTGCTTCCGCCGTCATAAATCAACTGCCTGACGTCAAGCGTTAATTTGTACTGGTCCTTATTCATCTCTTCAGGCTTGAACATCGGAAGGCTGACGTTAAGTTTTGTAACTTCCGACTGATACGTCGCCTGCCCCTTGAAAGAAATCTGCGGAAGATAGTTGACTCCGATGTTCCTGAGTTTGAGTTCGTTTATGGATTTATAATAATCCCTTTGTTTTGCGTTCGGATAGTTTTCGTATGCCGCGCCGTAGCAGTCTTTGAGCGTCAGGGTTTTATCCTGAGAGTAAAGCCCTGCGGTCACGGCCATAAAAAATATCAAAAGATACTTTTTCATGTCAATTAATTTTTATTGAATTAATCACAAACCTTGCAACTTCTTTTTTCCGTTCTTCAATGAAATTCCTGTACCCCTCTTCGTCAAAACTCAGCATCGTGCATAGTATCGGCTTTGCGACAATCGGAAAAATGCACAACCCGATTATGTTTACAATCAGTTGCTTAGGGTCAATGGGTCGAATTATGCCGAGTGAAATCGCCGTCTTTATGTCGTCCACAAAAATCTGCTCCGCCTTGATTCCCTTTTCAAGAAATATATTTTTTATTCTCTCGGGATTATGATGTATCTCACTAAGTATGAATGCCGGTATGTATGAATTCTGCAAAATGAGTTCAAGATAATTCTCGACAAAGAATTCAATTTTTTCAAGAAGCGGAAGATCCGCGCTTATGAGTTCTGCCAGACGTTTGAAAAATTCCTTGAAGTCCTCTTCAAATATTGACCCGAACAACTTATCCTTTGACCTGAAATAATAATGAAGCATTGCCTTGTTTATCCCCGCCTCGTCGGCGATTTCCTGCATTCTCGCTCCGTCTAGTCCCTTTAAATGAAAAATTTTCCTTGCTGCCTCAAAAATCCGGTGTTCAGTATCTTTATCGGCTTTTGTGGTTTTTTCTTCAATTTTAAATGTTTTTTTATTATCCATATGCTTGAACTACATTGTTTAACCATATAATATAACTAAATGGTTAATACAAAAATATACTTCGGTTAAGATAATGTCAAGAGAAAAGAAAATTTATTTGAGGACTACCAGTTTTTGAATGTCGGAATTTTTTCCCGGGTCGTTCCTTAGAAGCAGGCGATAGAAATAAACGCCGTTAGCGACGTAATCACCGTCGGCATCCCTTCCGTCCCAGTATACATTGTTTATTCCGACGTTTCCGGGGACAACGATTTCTTTAATCACCCTGCCGGCAATGCTGAATATTTTTATTCTGCATTCACCGGGCGAGTCGGCGCCCGTTATGTTGAACGTGAACGTTGTGTTGTCTTTCATAGGATTGGGATAATTGAAGACGTCCCTGAAAGAAACAACGTCAGTTACGTTTAAAACATATTTTACGGTATCAAAGAAGTCGCCTTTATTAGAAATTAGATTAAGGTAATTCAAACCGTTCTGAAGTTTCGGCGTGAAGCGGACGATGAAATTTCCCTTGTCGGTTTCTTTCGTCACTTCGATTTCTTTTCCGGTTTTATTCAGATTTCCGTTAAGTGATACATAAGAACCGTTCAGCATTATTCTGAACAATGTCGAATCCGCAGCGATTAATTCTTCTATAGACTTGCCCGTCAGTTTAATAATCATATCGGGTTTTGACCTGACGTAGTCATTTCCGTAAAGCCGCGTGCCGTCGGAATAAACCTCAGTTACCATTTCACCAATAGAGCCTTTCAAGTAAAACGTCGATATTACCGTGTTGTTGAATGTATAGACATCATTCTGGTTAAGAGGGATAATTTCAAGCGCAACGGCAATCTGATTGAGATATTTTTTATATATCGGAAGGTTACCTGCTTTAAATAAAGCCTTCACGAACATCGAACTGTCAACCTTTAATTGCGCAAGCACGGTATCGGTTCTTAAAATCACTTTATTCCCCGCGCCGTCAAGAGCGTAAAAACTCCTTATGTGTCCGTTGAGCGGCACGTATCCGATATTATAATAAAATCCGCTGATGCCGACGCTGTCGCCCATCGTTACAATCGAGTCAGATTTGAATATCGAATTATTGTCAAGCGCTATTTCGGGAGGACCGATGAATTTTAAAGACATTCCCCTGTAAACCGCGGATTGAATACCGTTGACCGTGTCTATGGAAGATTTCGCCAGCAGTTTCAATTTCGGGTATTGATAGGCGTTTACCGACTGCAAGTCGACAAGATTGTTCGTGGTTACGTTGCTCATCAGAGTTGTTTCCGAGTTATCCCTTCCGATTCCGATAACATCGTACTTAATGCTCGAGCCTGCGTAAATAGTCTGATTCCAGTTGAAGTTCTGCCACGTCTGCGCGGGACCAATTGTTTGGGTTATCGTACCGTACGGGAAATAAAAGGTCGGAAAAACTGAACTCATCGCAGGATTCCACGGATTCGTTGACGGCTTATAAGATTCCGATACGACCGCATTCGGCTGGCTTCTGTAACTGATGAAACTCCATCGTCCCCAGGAAGTCATCGATACTGAATCCGCGTAATAACTTCCGAATTGCCTCAGCAGCGCTTTTGCGCCCGCGCTTAGATTCGAGGATACTCCGTTAGGAATATGCTTCACGAGAGCGAGCATATAAGTAGAATCAAACGTGTTGAGAAATTCAATCAGCGAATCTGATGATGATGCGGCGGAAAATCTGAAATGCTTGAAGTCCGTAAGTGTGCCCGTAACTTTCGATATTTTCGCGACAAGAAGACCGCCCCAGTATTCCGAGGAAATAAGATATTTAAAAGCCTTGTTCAAAACCATATATGTCGGGTCGGTCGATACGCCGCTGAATGAACTCACCGCAACATTTCCCGGATAACTGTTCATAAGGTAACCGCCGCTTGAATATGAAAGCCGGTAGATTTCGTCGTCAGTAAATTGGTTCCTGGCGTATCTGCTAATATTAACCAGAGAATCGTTTCCCGTGAAATTGCCGTGATATGTGAAAGTTCTTCTTTCAGACCAGCCTAAAGTGTCCGCATTATTCAAAACCGCGTTAAGTCTCCAGTGATAAACAACGCTGCTGTCCGTTAACGGAACACGCATCCTTATCTTCGTTTTAACGCCCGTCATGTTTTGAACCTGATAATTCTGAACGAGCGGTGAATTAAAACCTGAAGATGTATCCGCCTGTAGCATCAATCTGACGGAATTTCTCCTTGTATCTATATTCGGATTCACGCCGATAAAATCCACCGTGTCTTTATAAACAACCTGATTGTTCTCGGGCTTCAGCGGGGCAAACGAAAAATTCCTTACCGTTACCGGCACTTCAAGACTGTTGTTTGATTTACCGTCTGAAGGATACCAATTGTCGGGGTCCATTACCACCTTAAGCGAATAATCTCCTGCGGTATCGAACGATACGTAATAAGTCATCGTGTCCCTGAATCCGAATCCGCGTATAACCGTATCCTTTGTCCTGACTGCGGTGTTCCTTTTAAGAATCTGAAAACGGATTTTGCACGAATCGGCGTAAGTTCCGAGATTCTTTGGAAATACTTGGAACAAGACATTCTTTCTGAACTGAGGATTGTCATCAGACAGTGAATAGTCGCTGCTCCGCAAATCGAACTCGGGATGCGCGGGAATCAATAATTTGACCGCGGGGTCGCCGAGAAGGTCGTAGCAATTAATCGTGTTTCTGTTGTAAAAATTGCTTGTATCATAAGAGGCAAGAATTCCAGACGCGCGTTTCACGATATCGCCGATTCTTCTTGAAGAATCTTCCACAAGACTGCTGAGAAGCAGGTCGTTGTAAGTGTTACCCGTGCTGGATAAACTCCACGCTGTCGTTCCAAGAAATCCAATGGAACCCTTTCCCGGATAATAACAAAATTTTTCTCCGTAACCGCGCACGGAAGGGTCGGCGTTCCTTCCCGTAAAACAAGTCATGCTGAAAATAAGCGGGTACTTGTTCTGATTTGACAAAACAACCGGGTCATCGAAAACGTTGTTCCAGAATCCGTATGAAGCGTGCGCCATATAATTTATGATTAAAGCGCCGTCGTTAATGGAACTGATTATCGAGTCGGGATAATTATACGTTATCATACCGGTCGAATCGCCGAGATATATTTTTACGGGATTTGAAGAAAGCGGAGGAGCCGTTATGTAAGAATTTATGAAATAGTTTGTCTGCGCTATGAACACCTGCTGCTCGCTGTAATTTTTTCCGCCTGTAATGAACATCGACGTTTTTATCCATTCAGGAAGCCCGAGACTTTCGTAATTCATAATTTTATTTACAATGTCCTGCGCTTCCGTAACCGTATAAGCGGGCAGCCTCCCTACGCCGACGTGATGATTATACAATTGCGAACCTATGTTGAAATTGGCGAAATAGCCGTCCGTAGCGGGATTCCCGTAAACGGGCACGAGGTTTCGGTAGTACACGGAAGATGATTGTAATTTCTTTGGATCAAGCGAGCCTCTTCCGAATAGGCAAAGATATTTGAACTTCGGCTGCGCCCAGTTATCAAATGCATTTTTCGTGAAATTTCTTATGGCAGCGGGATTCTCCATTCCGTAGTTGAATACGTCATAAATATCTTCTATCTCGGCTTTGAACGACCTGAACCCGTCGTGCGTGTTCCTGTAAGACCTTAATTGCTCAGCCTGAGTCTCAAAAAGTTTATTGTAAACAATAATGTAATCCGCGCCCGCGGAGTTCGACACGAGGCTCGGAACCTGCCGCTGCTTTATTCTGGGCGGCTTGCGTGTAATCTGCTTATTGTTAACTTCGAACTGTCCGTTCGACATTCCCACGAAATACAGCGTATCGTTTGAAATCGTATAGTTCGTAACGCGGTTTCCGTTCTTGATGTCGTATATTGATACGGGATTAGACGCCGATGCGCCTTTGACGAAGAAGATTGCCGGCGCCGTGCTCGTGAGTTCGCTGCCGAAACCTATGTGACTGCTGTCAAACTCGAAACGCTTCGCGTATGTAATTTCGAAAAAATCAAAATTCGTCTGCATGTTTGCATCGGAAGGAAGATACCTTACTGACGCGCTGTTCGTTCCCGGTACGAGCGCGGAGCCGGAAAAATACAATGTCGTATCGAGCCTGTTAAAATCGTCGAATCTCAGAGTGTCGAATTGTGTAGTGTTAACTTTTACAACTATCCTGTGCTCATTCGTAACAGCCGTGTTTTGCTTTACGGGAAAAGAAAACAATTTCAGCCTGCACTGTTGCGTGGAATTTGAAAGCAGATAATCCGTAAATGACTGGGATAACTGGTTATTGTTCTGCATCAGCATCCAGTACCAGCCTTCGCCTTTATATTTATCGTTAAGGAAATTGTTAAAGTCTGTATCTAAGTTTATGTTTTGTCCGAGACTGTAAATCAGGTCCGTTTCAAAATGAAGTTTGGAGTAATAATAGTCAAACGAATAGGGAGTCGTTGATGAATTTGAATAATCCGTGAATCTCAGCCCGTTTGCGCCTCCCCAGCCGACCCAGAATGCGGAAGTGTCCGAATAGAGATTGTAATACTCGTCTGTCGTGTAAACAACCGTTCCGGTTTCGCTGTAAACATTCGTCACGCCTCCGGCATTTCTCATTCCGTAAAAGTCGAAGTAATCCGCGTCGTCAAACGTTCCGTCCGATTCTCCGAAGAAATATATCGGCACCTGATTTCCTTTGTAATAAACTTTCACGGTGCGCGGGTCAATCGTCGTAACCGTTATGCCTGCATTGGTAAAATCAGTCTTATCAATCCTGTGAATGCCGTCTTTGACGACATACATTTTCAGGTATGTCTGATTCGGCGTAATCCAGTTATAGTTCTGAGCGAATAGAATACTGTTCGCGCCGAACAGAATAAATAAGACTGTAAGGAATTTTGTCATTTTAAAATCACTAATTTCTGCAATGCGGTTTCTTTCTTGTTGTCACCTTCGATTATCAACTTATACAAATATACGCCATTTGCAATATAATCTCCATCCGCATCCCTGCCATCCCAGAAAATTTGATTATAACCGATGCTGAGATTCGCGTTAATTGTCTGAATTACGCGGCCGGCGACCGTAAAGATTTTTATTTTCGCCGCTGAAGGCGGATGCTCTCCCGAAAGATTTACAAGAAACAGGGTCTCGTTTTTCATCGGGTTTGGATAATTTTTCAAGTCAACGATTTTAAGTTCGGGATTCACGTACATGTAATGCACAACAGTATCGGAATAATTTCCGGTTGCATCCGTGGAGGCGAAATCGAACCTGTGCTCACCCGCCGAAAGCGACGGATTATAATATAAGGTTGCCTGCTGGTATTTGCCCGTCGGGAATACAATATCAATGTCAGGATTTTTCACTCCGTTGTTAAAATACCAGACGTATTCGCCGTCAAGTTTAAGACGTATGTTCGACGTATCTTTAATAAAGATTTTGCTGTTATCAAGGAATTTCAAAATTATTCTGGGCTTTGCGGCAATGAACTCTCCGGAAATTGCCCTTATACCGTCGTAAGTAATGTCCATTTCTGGTTTTAGCGTATCGCCGTAAATGACGAACCTCGATACGGCAACGTTGTTATACGTGAAAAATTCGTTCTGATGTATGAGCGATACTTCAAAATACACGGTAACCGTGTCGTAACTTCTGTTCCTGTCGCGAAGACCCGCGGTCGGAAGTTTCGCTGATGTAGTAACAAGCGAATCAATTTTTAACACACCGCTAATTGTATCCGTTTTCAGTACGCGCAAACCCGACGGCGACGTGGCTGACCATTTGGTTACATATCCCTGCGCATCAGAATATCCGTAATTCCCGAATGAGACCGCCGCGTTAAGCGTGTCGCCTTCGTTCAAAACGCTGTCGGATACGGCGAATGAATTATTGTCAGCAATTATTTCCGCGGCAGGCGTATAATAAAAACGCATTCCCTTCAATACCGGCGGCTCAACTCCGTTCAATGAATCTATGTAAAACCTTGTTACGAGTTTTATATTCGGATACGTAAACGCGCTGACAGTATCCAGTTGTATGTTCGGGCTCCCGGTAATGTTTCCGAAGAGAAGCACGTTTTGTGAAGACCGGTTCACACCGTAAACGTCAAAATAAAGCGCTGAGTTTGACGGCACGTCTGATGACCAGTTGAAGTACGACCAGTTTTCTGCCGGACCGAGGTTGTGATATACATACGCAGAATCGTAAAGGAATACGGGGCGTGTCGTGCATACGGCGGGATTGAACGCCGTGTTATAACTTTCAACAGACAAAACGCTCGGTGATGTTCTGATGTTTACAAAACTCCAGCAGGAATAAGACTGAAGATTCACGGAATCCGCATATACACTCCCAAGAAATCTTATACGCGCACGGAGACTGCTGTTCATGTTGAAGTTTGTGTTATACGGCGAAGTTTTCACTATGAGAAGAATGTTGTTTTCCGAAAAAGTGTTCAGATAATTGATTACCGAATCATTCGCCAGCGGCGTTGTAAATGCAAAATGTTTCTTCTCCAACACCCGGGCGTTCGTTTTATTAATTTTAACTATGTTAAGCCCTCCCCACGAATTCGTATCGACGAGTTGGTACTCGTTGTTATTAATAACGAAACGGGTCATGTTGAAAAGATTGTTGCCCCACGACTGCGCAGTTATCGTTCCCCTGTAATTGGATATTGAGACTCCGTTCTGCACGCCCGAAGCATTGTTTAAATCCACGGTTCCGTATTGTCCGGCGTTCTTTCTGTAAACCGTTATCGGAATGTTATCCATAGATTTTTTATTAAACGACTCCATCTGTCCCTGCCTGTACGCGTAAGGACTCCCCGTTATGAATCTTCTTGTTTCCGACCATCCTGACGTGTCCGTATTGTTTATAACGGAGTTCATCCGCCAGTAATAGACCGTTCCGCTGTCTTTTACGGGAACTCCGTAACCGAATCGCGTTATCACCCCTTGTATGTTCGTAGTAAAATATGTCCTGCTCAAGGGCGAATTGAAAAACGCGGATGTATCCGTCTGAAGAAAAAGTTTTACGCTCTTGTCCCGACTTACATTTGGATTAATTCCGGTTATGATAATCGTATCGCCGTTTACAACCTGATTGTCAACAGGCTTTAGCGGAATGAACGACAGGTTTTTCAGATTAATCGGGAATGTAATTGAATTGTTGGTTGTAATTTCTTTTGTGTTCCAGTGGTCAGGGTCGAGAAAAATATTCATCGAATAATTCCCTGCCGAATCCAGAGAAAATATATAATTCAACGTATCGATAAAACCGAATCCGTGAACCAGAGTGTCCTTTACTTTAACGGGTACGCTGTTTTTAAAAAGCCTGAACCTGATTTTTATCGAATCGGAATATATGCCGAGATTCCTTGGGAAAATTGTCAGTGTTACCGGCTCGCGAACCGAAGGAAAAGGATTCGAGAGTTTATAGTTCGATAAATCAATCGCATATTCGGGATACGTAGGCATCAACAGCGTTGCCGCAGGGTCGCCGAGAAGTTCGTAGCAGTTAATTGTATTCTGTGAAGCGAAACTTACAGGCTCGGAATAAAGTTCTTCGGACGCGTGTCTGACAAGGTCTCCCGTCCGCCTGACCGTATCGGCAGCAAAACTTTTCAGTATGTATCCGTTAAGTGTATTTCCCGATACTGAGAAACTCCATCCTGTCGAGCCGACAAAACCTATCGCTCCCCTGTTGTTCAGATTCAGAAATTTTTCTCCGAAACTTCTGTATTCGGTTTCCGCGTTTTTTCCCGTGAAACAGGTCATGCTGAGTATTAATGAAAGTCTGTTCTGATTCGCAAGTATGCCTGGATCGTCCATCCCGTTATCCCAGGTGTTGCTGCCCGCGTGTCCTATATAATTCGTAATCAGTCCGCCCCTGTTTATCGCGCTCTTTATCGAATCGGAATAACTGTAAGTTACTCCTCCTGCAGAATCGTTTCTGTAAATCCTGACGGGATACCCCGTAACGGAAGGAGGATATACGTACGTGTTTATCATCGCGTCAGACTGATTCGCGAACTGTATCTGTTCGGAGCGGTTCTGACCTCCGGTAATAAAAATAAAAGTTTTAAAAAAGTTTTCGGGATTTGATGACTGATTCTCGTACGCTATTGTCTTATTCACGATGTCTGATGCTTCCTGTACCGTTAAAGCGGGAATTCTCCCGATAGCGACCTGATGAAAATAAGTTGTCGAATTTGTTCCAAAGTTCGCAAAGTAACCGTCCGACGGCGGGCTTCCGTAAACTGGAACAAGATTTGAGTAATAAACCGATGACGGTGAGTTGCCCTTCGGGTCAAGCGAGCCTCTTCCGAAGAGGCAGAGATATCTGAACTTCGGCTGCTGCCAGTTGTTGTAAACATATTTTGTAAAATTCCTCACAGCGGCAGGGCTTTCCATGCCGAAATTAAATATGTCGTAAATGTCTTCGACTTCAACTTTATGTGACCGGAATCCGTCGCGAGTATTTCTGTACTGTCTCAACTGCTCCGCCTGAATCTCGAAGAGTTTGTTATACACGATAAGGTAATCGGCGCCGTTTGATGATGATAGCAGGTCGGGAACCTGTTTTTGCTTTATTCGAAACGGCTTCTTAGTTATAGTGCTGTTGGCTATCTCGAATTTTCCGTTACCCTTTCCTGAAAACACGAGAGTATCCGAACCCGCAGAATGCTGAGTTATTCTCAGGTTGTTGTTTACGTCGTAAATGCTGAGTTCGTTTGCGGATACAAATCCCTTTATCTTAAAAACTTTCGCGGATGTATCGGAAAGACCCGCCTCGAATGAAATGCGGTTGCTCTGAAATTCAAAACGCGACGGGTAACTAAGCCGCATTCCGTCATAATACATATGTCCGACGTATGAACCCGCGCCCTTGTATATCACCGATATTTGGTTCTGTCCGTTCGCGAGAACCGACGAAGAAAAAGATATTACAGTATCAATTCGCCTGTAGTCATTAGTGTAAACCGTATCGACATTTATATTGTTGACCCTAATAATCAGACTGTGCTCGTTGAAAATCGTATCCGAATACGAATTCGGGAACGCAAAGATTTTGACAGTGCAGATCTGAGGCGCGCCGTATAAGTCTGGAAGATTGAAAAAACTTGCAAGAGTAGTGTTCCCAAACTGAAGTTCTTTCCAGTACCATCCCTCTCCGGATATTTTCTCGTTGTTGAAATATCTGTAATCTTCGTTTGAGCGGTGTTCGCCGGGATTATAGACGGAATCTTTTTCCAATTGCGTCTTAACGTAATGGTACTGATAGGGGTAAACGGATACGGTAGTGAAGCCGTAATCAATAAACCGCAAACCGTTATTCCCTCCCCAGTCAACCCAGTAAGCGGATGTGTCGGAATATGCGTTGAAATATTCGTCCGTTGTATAATCGGCAACGGCAAGTGTATCGTTTGAGGCTTTGTATGTAATCGTCTGCCCTCCGTAATTCCTCTTGCCGTAAAAATCAAAGTAATCGTTGTCGTTGAATACTCCGTCTTGCTCTCCGAAGAAGTATATTGGTACTTGCAAGCCTTTGTAAAGAACCTTTACCGTACGCGGGTCGATGCCGGATGTATTTATTCCTGCCGAGTTAAAATCCTGTTTGTTGATTCGGTAAATACCGTCTTCTGCTACGTACATTTTCAGGTATGTCTTGTTCGGTGTGATCCAATTATAGCCCTGCGAAAAAGCAAGATTTGCGGATACAAGCATCAGGAATAAGATACGCTTCATAATTTAAGTATTCGCTTTGTTTTGCATTAAATTAACTTTTTGCAGCACAACTTTAAATATAAAAAAAGGATTAAGAAGCAGGTATCTTTTCCACAGCCTGCCTGGCTCCGAGAACAGCCTGAAAAGCCATTCAAGTCCCGCTTTTCTTACGAAAGACGGAGCGCGGCTCTTCACGCCCGTGAAATAATCTATTCCGCTTCCCGTCGCAATTATTACAGGTACATTCAGCATGTCCTTGTATTTAATAATCCATTCTTCCTGTTTTGGCGTTCCAAGCGCGACAAGCAGAATGTCTGGCTGTACATTATTAATGGTTTTTATATCCGCCGGCTCCTCTCCCGGACTGTGTATGTTCCCGCAGAACCTTCTGCCGCGGTCGAACTTTTCTTTCAGGATTTCCGCGCAGTTCTCAGGTCCGCCGAAAATAAAAATCTTAACATCGCGTTTATCGGAGAACAATAATCCGTAAAGGTCTGTACCGTTTACTCTTTCTAATTCTTTCGATGAACCGTAAAGAAACTTTGAGGCGAAATGCACTGCTATTCCGTCAGCGTGCACAAGGTCGAATTGCCTCAGAGAATCCCTGAAATCATTGCTTCCGGCTGCTGTGATGCAAATATAGGAATTCGCGTAAGTGACTGTCAGTTTTTCTCTCGATTGCGCTTTGCTTAGGATGAGGTCTAAGAGCAATTTGTAATTTGAAAAAGTTATATCGGTATTTAATATGCGTCGTATCATTCGGTATCAAGTTTTTCCCTGATTTTTCCCGCGACATCCTCAAGGCTTAAATTTTTCAGTGAACTCACTTTCACGTAGTCCCGTTTTCCGTACGACAGCACCGATCGGGGATTCGTAGGTCCGAAAATACCAAGCAGTCTTGCATCGTATGCGTCTGCGGGATGAAGAAGAAATGAATCGACTGTTATAAAAAGAGCGGAGGAAACAATCGAATTCATTACATGCGGGAAATCATAGTTTTCGGGAAAATTCAATCCGCCGGTTTTATTTCCGAATCTCTTATTGAAATCGATTATAATAACTTTTTTCCTGAACGTCCGCGAAATGTATTCGGACAGTTCGAGAACAAATTTTTTCTCCATTCGCCTGCTCTCCTCGCGTGAGTCAAAATTAATTATTACTTCATCCCGGTTGACGAGCGGTTTACTTACAGGTAATGAAAATGAAGGCTTACGGACTTCCGCTGGGGTACCCGCGGCAAGTTCGATTATTATTTTAATTCTGTCGAGGTAGTTCATTCCCGGATTCCATAAGGTTTCCGTCTTACCGGAATTATCGTAAACATTCTGCTCCGACCTGTACCAGTCTTCAATCCTCGTGAGGCTCTTGTAGAAAAACCTGTTCTCGGCATTTGCCTGCATTACGAGCAGGGAATTCATTCTGCCGGGAAAAAAAGAAAAAACAAAATCATAAGCGCGGACGGCGAGATAATTTCTCACCCTGAACAATTCCGCCGCGCCTCGCTTTTGGATGAAATATACATTGTTTAATCCGAGGTAATCAGTGAACGCGCCGCATTCCTTCAGCGTAATCAGTCCGAACCTTGATTCGGGATATATGTTCTTCAAAGTCTCGATAGCCGAACAGGTGAGATACGTGTCCCCCATCGCGTTCGCGGATACAAGCAGTATATTCACGCCACTCTCCTTGCCGCGATATATTCCGCGAATCCTAACAAATCCCAGAAAACGCTGCCCCTTATGTATCCGAGGACAAATAAAGATTTAATAATCATAAAAGGAATTCCAATTATCCTGAGATAGTCTCTCTTAATTCCACTTCCGATAATTTCGCAGCCCGAATCCGTCAGAATTTTTTTTAGTTTTTCAATATCGTAAAATCTTTTATGCGTCGGATCATCGTAGAAATTTAACGTCCCCTTCATCGAGGGAAAACGGACTGACCTTTCTGACGGATACTCTGCGTATATAACGCCTCCGGGTTTAAGTTTGCCCGATAAGCGCGCGATAACATTCTCACCGTTATTAATGTGCTCGATTACGTGCGCGATAACGACGTAGTCATAATAACTGTCGGGAACAAAATCGAGTTCTTCATTTTCGAGGTCGATGAGAAAAAACTTTCTTATGAGTTTCAGACTTTCGGATGATAATCCGCATTCTTTTGTAATATCAATCCCGTCATATTCATATCCCCTGTAATACCTGAAAAACCTGAGGGGGCTGTCGTTTCCTATGCCCGCCTCAAGCACCCGGCGTCCTCCTGACCGTGAAGATTCGATAAATTTATATTTGTACGGAGCGAAAAATGACATCTTAGTCTCACTCCCTTTCATTCTATTTTTTATTGAATGTTTATAAATGAAAAGGATATTTATATTAATTAAATAATGGTTAAATTTCAGGTCAAATATTACATATCCTTTGCCGTTTCCCTGTTTTTTTTCTGTATCTTTTGTTTTGCGCTGCCGCTCGAATACCTGCTGAATTTTGCCCATGACGATTCTTTTTTCTACCTGAAAATTGCGGGCAATTTCTCTGAAGGTCTCGGGCTTACTTTTGACGGTTTTACCAGGACAAACGGATATCATCCGCTTTATCTGACAGTTCTATCTTTGCTTTTTTCCTTATTTAGATTTTTGAGTGTAACCTCACCCGAAATACAGTTCAGGTTTGTCTGCGTTCTTCACTTACTGATACTGCATTTGACCGCATTAACCGCATATTTATTTTTCAGAAAAGAAAAAAACGGAACGCGGAAATTTATTTTGTTTCTTCTGCTTTGCCTTCCGCTTGTTTTCATACGTGATTTCGGACTTGAGAGCCATTTATCCTGTCTAATATTTTCGCTTTTAGTATATAATAAATTCAGGAAAGAACAGCAGAAACAGATTCAACTCCTGAACGCGGTTTTGATTTCGCTTCTGTTCCTTTCGCGAATCGATTATTTGTGGTCCCTTGCGCCTTTCCTAATAATTGCTGATGTACTCACCGCGGAAAAAGCGTCAAAAAAATCGGTGCTGTTATACGATGTTTCCGCAGTTACTTTAACCGCCGGATTTTATTTTATTGTGAATTTTCTCGCTTTCAAAAACCTCATGCCGGTTTCAGCCGTGGTAATAAGTTCTTTTCCCGAAACAGTCTTCGCCGAAAATGTTAAAAATCTTTTTACGGACACGTCTTATTTATACAATCAGACGGCAAGATTTATTTTCCTGCTTATCGCCGCGGTAGTACTGCTAATAAGTAAAAGCAAATCCAAAGAAACATATTTTTGTCTTACCGCGATTGCCGGCGGCATCGCAGGCTTGCTCATAAACACCGCGTTCAGCAAGTACAACATCAGGGAATGGTATCTGACCCTTCCTGTTTTTATTTCATTGTTTGCGCTTTCCGGCATTTACGAATTCAGGAGCAAGGTCGCAGAGAAATTGATTGCATTTTTTCTTTGTTTGTTTTTTATCGCGGTATTTGCTTATACCCGTGCCGGAAATTTCAAGTGGAACAATTCTTACGAATATGCTAAAATAATTCAATCGAAAACTGAGAAAAAAGATTTTATCTATCAGTTCGATTATTCCGGAGCGGTCTCGTTTTTTTCAGACAGAAACATTGTAAACGGCGATGGGCTCGTGAATGACTTTGAGTATTATAATTACCTGAAATCGGGACGAATTTCGGATTATATTAAGGCGAAGAATATCGGATTCGTTTCGACAATTGTTTACAACGATTTGAAGACGGACTCAGCCGGAAAACTGATTTTCGAAAGCGAACCTTTTCTCAACGGCTTGAATCTCGGACGTAATGACATTGTCAATATTTTCGGATTCGACTTCAGGCACGCCGTAAGACCGAAAAAAGGGAACTGGATATTAATCAAAACGGGAAAATGATTACCGTACTTCTTCCCACATATAATAATTCGCTCCATATCAAGTCAGCTGTTCGAAGCATACTCGGTCAGACGTTTAAGGATTTTGAACTTCTTATTATAGACGACTGCTCGACAGACGACACACTTTCCAAAATTAAAGAATTCAGGGACGAAAGAATTGTCCTGTTCGAGAATTCTCAAAACAAAGGTCTCGCGGAAACCCTGAACTTTGGTCTTAAGGCGGCGCGTTACGGCATCGTTGCCCGCATGGACGGCGATGACATTTCACTGCCTGACAGGCTTGAGAAACAAATCAATTTCCTCAAAAGCAATAACAACGTGCACGTGCTTTCTTCCTTCTATGCAGTGTTCAGGAACAAAAAGATTCTCTACACGGTGGAAACCAATACTAACCACGAAGAAATAAAGAAAAGGCTCGCGCTGCATTCGGAAATAATGCACCCCGCGGTTATGTACAGGAGGGATATCATACTTGAGCGCGGAGGATACAAAAATGCATTCATCGAGGATTACGAACTCTGGCTGCGCGTTAAGGACAGCGTTGTTTTTCATAATCTTCCTGAGATTCTGCTTTTGAAAAGGTACAGCGAATCATCGATATCGGGAAATATAAAAAGAAAGAACGAGTCGGTTTACGAATACACGAAAAAGTATTACGAAAATCCTTCGAGTGAGTTCGGCATAGACGATAATTCCGTGAATCTTTGCCGGGGATGGAGAGAATATTTTTACGGCAGTGTGAAAAAAGCGCGATATTACTTTATAAAATCACCTGTTGCATTTCTTAAATCGCCAAGAACAGTAATTGCATTCTTTATAACATTTCTTAACGAAAAAACTTTTATCTGCTTCAAGGAATTGCGGTTAAGGTTCAGGCTTGTTTATCTTGCTAAATACTTTTCAACTTGCAACCGCAGTTTAAGAAAGTATTTAAAAGCAAACGGATAAGATTATTTCGCTCTTAATATTTCTTCATATAATTCTAAGTGTCCCTCAATCATTCTCTCCGCCGAATACGCGTCCGATACCTGTTTGTACAATTTTTCATATTTACGAATTAGCGAGTCCGTGTTATCGGCAGCGCACATCATTTTCTCACGAAGACTGTCCGCGTCTCCCGAATTAAAAAGCATCTCTCCGTATTCAGCCGGAAATATCTCCGCCGCGCCTTTATAATCCGAAGAAACAACAAGGCATCCCGCCATTACGGCCTCTAATATCACGGCGGGAATGCCTTCTGAAATCCCTTCTGAGGTAAACACGAATACCGACGCGGCTGACAGCGAGTTATTATATTCCTTTGTAAACCTCACGGCGCCTCCGAGCGAATCATTATGACGCTGCAGGTTATACTCTTCTTCGCCTCTTCCTGAGATGCTGAACGTGTATTTTCCGGGATGCTTGCGGTTAATCTCATTGGCAGCGATAATGTATTTGTCGAGTCCCTTGTCTTTTACAAAACGCGAGGAAGCGTGAAAAGAATTCGGAGTCTTAATCCGCGTCCCGGTAAAAACATTCTCAACGCCCGGCCTGATTAGTCTCACAGATTGCTTTTTTATTCCGCTGATACCGCGAATATATTCATATATTTCCGAATTCAAAACAACGTGATAATCGGCTTTGTGCAAATTCAGTCTTCCCGTATCGGCAAAAAGCCCGTGATTCGTCTGCACCGTTTTTACGTTAAGAAATTTCGAGCCGTAATAGGCTATGTTCGCCGCGTAATGATTATGCGAGTGTATTATACCGACTGAGTTTTTCTTCGATAAATCTCTTACAAACTTTATCGCTTTCGCGAAATTCTTCAGGGACCTGCGCTTGTGATTCAAAACGGAATTTACAACAACCTCGCATTTTAGTTTGGAAAAGTCTTCCGCCTTATCCCCTCCTCCCGCGAGAACGAACACTTTAAAACCGCTTAATGAAGAAATGAGTTTCACGAGCAGATGAACGTGATTCGTCACGCCGTCAACTTCGTTCAGTTCGTTTGCTATGTATAATATGCTCTTCATTTCTTAACGCGCTCCTTGTAAATATTTTCGTATCCTGACGTCATTTTCTCGAGTGTAAATAAAAACTTCGTGTTTTCATTTCTGCCTACCCTCCCGCCGTACAATTTACGAACAATCAATTTCGCTGTATCGTTAGGATTATCTTTATCGGCTTCTATCAGCCCTTCGTAATCTTTAAGAATTTCGCCGTTACCTCCCGAAAGGTCTGTTATTATCTGCACTCCGCAGGCTGATGCTTCGAGCAAGACGATATCGAAAATTGTTCTGTCGGACAGCATAATCACGGCATCTACTGATTTCATCAAAGATATCACGACATCGTGGCTTACTGTACCCGCAAGATTCACGCTGCCTTCGAGTTTATATTTTTTTATGAGTCTCTTGATTTCCGGCGTAAGATGACCGAAACCCGCGTTGATAAGAAAAGGATTTTTTCCCATCGACTTAAGCGCGGAAATCACGCTCAATATGGTTCCTATGTTTTTCTGCCTTATGTGTCCCGCAACGCTGAGAAGAACCAAATCGTGTTCTTTCCCGCGCCCGAATTTTTCAAGCAGATTTTTTCCGGGCGTTATCTTAAAAATATTACCGGCATCAATTCCGTTGTTTATGATTCTGATATCTTTATCTTTTGCCAATGCGCCGCCGTAATCACTAAGGAAAAGGTCCCTAGCATACAAACCGGGAAAAGTGATAATGTCCGCGGAGTTGAAAGATTTGATTTCTCTTTGCTTCAGTTCAGGCATGATGTCCTTAATGAATCGGTTTTTCAATGCCGCGTCCGCCCAATCGTTTTCTATAGAGCCGTTTCCGTGTATTGTAAGCACTTTCAGCGCTTTGTCGTTTTCAGTAAAATAATAATGCGACAGCGTATCGTGAGAATGAATCACATCGTAATTGCCGGTACCCGCGTGCTTGCTGAAAAATAAATCGCGCAGTTTGAAGTGCCTCTTCAGATACGCCCTGTTTGCCGTCAGCATTCTGTAAATGCTCGTGTTGTAATAAAGGTAGTCCGTAAAGATTTTCCTGGCCGCAGGTTTTAAACGGCTCTCCGCCGCTTCGCCAGCATTCGTTATATAATTTCTGTAAGAGAGAAAATCCGCTTGAAATTCTTTTTTATCGAGAGACTTCAGAAGTTTGCAAACAATATTATTCGGTCCTCCCTGAACTTCGTTCGGAAGCCCGTCGAATGATGTGAACAATATTTTTTTCCCGGAATTCACCCCAGTTTCCTTATGCTTCTCAGGCACTGTGCCACGACCTGCCCGATGTCGTAATACTGAAAATATGGATGCATACCCGCGAAAAAAACACCTTTAAGTTTTTCAGCGTCCTTTTTGTATTTATTAAATATTTCAAGCGCGTCGATAGTTCGTTTGGGATAAAACCTCTCTCCGTCTCTTGCCGCAAATTCCTTGCTGATTGTGGTTGAATCAGACTTTCCGCCAGTTATTCGCTTGTACTCCGTTATTCTGTAGTAAGGCTCGTCCCCGGGTAAATTTACAACCGCGTGATTCTGATAGAACTCTTCCTTGTGATTTTCAAATATCATTTCTATCGAACGGTACGGCAGTTTCCCGTGAATGTAATCGAAGAAAGAATCTATCGGTCCGGTGTAAACAAGTTTTGAATAAACATTTTTGCTTACTGCTTTGAAGTCAGTTTCAAGTTCAACATCAATATTTTTGTGCGCCAGCATCTTTTCCGCCAATTTCGTGTAACCCTTATCCGGCATGAACTGATACTCATCGGTAAAGTAGCGGCAGTCGTCGTCGTATCTGACATTAATTCTTCCGCATACATTCGGAGCGAGTTTTGAAGGATGCTCAAACCATATTTTTTCAGTAAACCGCTCGAAAAATTTCCCGTACAAATCCCTGCCAACCCTTGCCAGCATTACATCCTCCGAGTTTTTGGGATTGCCTATGCCTGATGTTACCGAGTCAAGATATTTCTTCGTTTCCTCTGCATTCGTCAGGTTTAGAGAATATAGTTTGTTGAGCGTTACCATGTTCACGGGTATGGGATAATACGAGCCTTCGTAACGCGAGACCACTTTGTGTTCATATTTGTACCAGCGGGTAAATTGCGAGAGAAAATTAAAAACTTTTTCATCGTTCGTGTGAAATATATGCGGCCCGTATTTGTGCACGAGTATTCCGTTTTCTTCCGTATAATCATACGCGTTACCGGCAATGTGGTTTCTGAGGTCAACCACGAGTACTTTCTTGTTCAGAACGTCAGCAATAAGTCTTGCAGTCGTTATTCCGGCGAAACCCGCCCCCGCTATTAAGTAATCGTATTTCAATCCGTTGAAAGTAACTTTTTTCTTTTAATATATGCCGCCATTAATAGCAGCACGAGCAGTTCGGTCGCCGCTATTGAAATCGAGGTCCCTTCGGCTTGAAGCAAAGGAACAAGAATGAATGACAAACAAAGAAAGCAAATCAGCGACACGAAAATAATCCCCAGAAACGGTTTCTTATACCCTCTGTTTAGTACCGTCTGAACTCCGAACAGATTGTTAAGTGAAATGAAGAACGGAATTAAAGACATAATTCTAATCAAAACCGCCGCGTCGGCAAACGCTTCTCCAAAGAATATTTTCACTATTAAATCCGCGAAAGCAAACAAGAGAAGCGAGCAAAAAAGGGAAACCGCGCCGATTATTCCCGCCGACGTTTTTGTGAGTTCAATTCCTTTTTTAAGGTCAGCGGAAAGAAGCGAGGAGATTCTCGGATATGTGCTTTCGTTAAGGTTCGAAATCAAACCGTTTACTCCCGTAATAACTTTATCCGCCGCGGCATAAAGCCCGACGATTTTATAATCCGTGAATAAACCGAGAATGAATGTGTTCGCATAACCGTAAATGCTCGTGCAGATTATCGAAAAGAACACTTCAAGTCCGTCCGTAAGAACTCTCTTTATACTCACGAGCGAAGGCATTAAAAAACCATAGCGGAACTTTAGCGCAACTATTCCCGCTCCGGCAAGCCCAAGAACAAGGTTGCCCGCGTTAAGCAGCACGGCGTAGAGAAGATAATCGCCTTTTTCCCTGACAAGAATGAAAATCAATACAACAGTTAAAGTTTTTATTATAATGCCCGGCACGGCTATGTACGTCATTTTTTCCATTCCTTTGAAAAACCACTGCGGAAAAAGAGCGGTGCCCGCAAGAGTTCCCAGATGAACAAGATATACGCTTTTGTAATTTGAAAACTCTCCGAATGAAAATATCATCAAAGAAAAAACCGCGGCTGATACAAGAAAAAGAATAATTTTTGCGGTCAGCACAGAATTGTATATTTCCACGCATTTGTTTTTGTCTCCTCGGTTCCTTGCAATATCCCTGTTTGCCGTGATATTGAAACCGTAATCCTCCGCAATCATGAAAAATCCCGCGAACGCGGCGGCAAAATTCACGAGTCCGAAATAATCAGCGCCTATTACCCTTACCGCGTACGGAATGGATATTAACGGAATTATTATGTTGATTGCCTGCAAAGCCGACAAAGCGCCAAATCCGGAGAAAATTATTT
>DATMXZ010000110.1:0-5941 GCA_035561235.1 Ignavibacteria bacterium | reverse complement strand
TCACTCATCCTTCTGTTTGTTGTTTCTACCGGGTACTCGCAATATAATTTAAAAAATATCGGCGCGGATTATAAAACACAGCCGTTGCATATTGTAAACAAAACCGCCGGATCGCCGCAGGTATCGCTCGGTGGCGGTTTGGGTCTTGCAAACATTGACAATAACGCGGGCTTCGGCATTACACTCTTTGCCGAGATTAAAACCGAAAGTTTTTCATTCGTTCCGCAGGCAAACTACTGGAAAAACGACGATATGAATAATTTTGAAGTTGCGGGTCTGATGCGTCTGCGCTTCAAAGGCGCGACTATTGAGCCTTATGTCGACGGCGGCATCGGCGCGAATTTTCTTACAAGGAAAGAAAACAGCGATAACAGAACACGCGTCGGTCTTGACCTCGGAGGCGGAATCGATTTCGCCGCGGGAGTGAATTACACAATTTTTGTTGATGCGAAATACAAGATTATAATTAATGACAAGAATATAACCGGTTTCACCCTTATGGGCGGTATTAAATTCTCGATGTAAAATATTAACGGTTTCAATTTTTTTGAGGGGACTTTTAAAGTCCCTTTTTTTATTTTGTATTATGGTCAGTATTTTAATAGACATAGGCAATTCAAGCATTAAAACCTGCCTTTCGGTAAACGGCGTTCTTTCAAGACATCGCGCGGTCGCTAACAGCAAGGCGGGGTTTCAGGTATTATTCAATAAACTGTTGAACGAATTCCGTGAATCCGGCATTTCATCGGCGTATGTGTCGTCTCTTGATAAGACAAAAAGGAAAATTATCGCGGAATCGATAAAAAAGAAAACAGGCGCCGGGAAAACGCATTTCGTCAGCACTGCGACTCCCGCGCCGTTATTGATTGATTACGAAAAGTCTCTCGGTAGCGACAGGATTTGCTCGGCTCTGGGAGCAGTATCAAAATTTCCCGGACACAAGAATTTGCTCGTCCTCGATTTTGGCACAGCCACTACGGTGAATTTTATATCGAACGGAGTTTATAAGGGCGGTATGATAGCAGCAGGTCTTGTCACATCCGCGCGTTCTTTAAATTCGAGGACAACTCTTCCTTTTGCCGCGCTTTCACTGAAGGCGGATATCGAAAACCGAAAGACAAAAAACGCCATAGCATCGGGATTAATTCTTCAGCAGGTCTTTTTCGCGGAAAAAACCATAGAAGCATTCAGAAAGAAGTATAAGAGATTGTTTACAGTCTGTACGGGAGGTAATCTGGCTATTCTTAAAAAGTATCTTGCATCCGCCGATGCTTTCGATACGAACCTCGTTATTGAGGGACTGAACACTATAATGAAATACAATGAAAATATTCGGAAATAAATCAATGCTTTTACCCGACTGGTCTTTCAGCCAGTCAGGAAATCTCTGGAAATTTATTTTCGCGGGCAGGAATATTATTGCGGGCGAAACGCGGGATACCGCGCAGAAAAAACTTTTTCTGTTCAGCCTCGATGTGAATACCGGTAAATGCTTTATGAAAAATTTTCTTTTCGAAGACGGCAATTACTGGGTATCGATTGAAGGCGGAAACGAAAATATTCTTTTTCTCAACAGGTTCAGGAGTCCCGAACTTCCCTATCCAAAAAACATTATCGCGCTCGATATTATGACGGGAAAAAAACTCTGGGAGAATGAAGAATACGTTTTTTACTTCTGCGGAAAGGATAAACTTTACGGCCGAAAAAGCAGTTTTGAAAATGACCTTTATGCCGTTATCGACCTGACCGACGGCTCGCCTTCTCCCCTTTCTGATAACGATGCCGCGAAACTCAAGAAGATGAAAGCGGACGCCGATGACGACCTGTTCAGAGAATTTTACGATTATCCAAAGCCCGATACGGCTTTCCCCGCGGACGGGAAATGCGCTGAGATTATCGCGAAAGAAACCGGCGGGAAAATAATCAAAGGCGACGTCGAGTATATAACGAAAAATGAATATCTTTTGTTCAATTATTATCTGGAGTCGGACAATTTACCAAACTCCGACAGGAAACTATATAAAAATGTTTTCTGCATTTATAATGCTCTGAGCGGTGATAAATTGTACGGCGATGTGCTGAATGAAAACTCGAATTACAACGTGCCCGATAATTTTTTCATGAAAGAAGGGCGTGTATTCCTGCTAAAGGGCAGAGAAAATCTTGTTTCAATAAACCTTGTAAAAAAATGATGACGTTCTACGAGGAAATAATAAAGGAATCTGACGGGAATTGCAGCATTATGAACATAACTGATGATGCCGCGAGAATCGCTTCCAAATCGGGAATAAAAAACGGGCTCGTAACGGTTTTCTCAATCGGCTCGACTTCCTGCATAACGACGCTTGAATATGAACCCGGACTGCTGAAAGACCTTCCGGCGCTTATGGAACGGCTTGTACCTTCGTATTCGGATTACAAGCACAATGATACCTGGGGTGACGGCAACGGACACTCACACCTACGCTCCGCGCTGATGAAGACTTCCCTGTCCGTGCCTCTGGTAAACAGGGAGTTGGTGCTCGGTACCTGGCAGCAGATTATATATATCGATTTCGATAACAGAAAAAGAACAAGACGAATTGCCGTTCAGATTCTCGGCGAATAAAAATATTGTTAATGTATAATCATTTGATTAATTTCACCAAATTTTTCTCGATATGATAAAAAGTATTCTTTTTGCCCTTCTGCTGCTATTCGCGGTAGGATTTTTTCTGAACTCGATTATTAAGATAATCGGTTATCTTAAAATCGGGAAACCCGAGAACAGGCTTAACAACATCCCTGTCAGGCTCGTCAACACTTTCAAAATTGCCTTGCTGCAGTCGAAATTGTTCCGCAGGAGATTCGCGGGCTTGCTCCATTCTTTTATTTTCTGGGGGTTCGCCGCTTTGGTAATTATTATCGTCGAATCATTCATCGAAGGATTCATTCCGAATTTCTCTTTCAGGTTTCTCGGCTGGTTTTATTCGGTTATTACTTTCACTCAGGATATATTCGGAGCGCTGGTATTTTTTACCGTGCTCGTCTCTCTTATTAGAAGATTTGTCGGAACACCTGACAGGCTTAAAGTTGACAGGTCATCAAAAGGCGACGCCGTGTTTATTCTCGTGATGATTATGCTTGTAATGATAACGATGATGGGCGCAAACGCCGAAAGAATACTCCTCGGGCAATCCCACGGTTTCAGACCTGTCTCTTCACTGCTTGCGGGAATGATAGGAAGCGGCAGCGATTTCTCGTATGAGTTTTTCTGGTGGGCGCATAATATTGTCGTTCTTTTCTTCCTGAACTATCTTCCTTTCTCGAAACATTTTCACGTATTGTCGTCCGTTCCGAACACGTTTCTTTCAAACTTTGGCATTGACAAAAAGAATACTCTGAAGCCCATAAACTTCGAGGATGAATCTGTACAGCAGTACGGCGCGAAGGATATAGAAGACCTGTCCTGGAAACAATTGCTCGACGGTTATACCTGCACGGAATGCGGAAGGTGCACCGAAGTATGTCCCGCGAATTCGACAGGAAAACTTTTGAATCCGAAAAAGATAATAACGCAAATAAGAAGAAGAACGATGGATAAAGGTCCTATCGTCGCGAAGGGAACGGGCGAAAGCGAAGTCCTTGAAAGAACTCTCGTGCACGATTACATCTCTCAGGATGAACTCTGGGCCTGCACCACTTGCGCTGCCTGCGTCGAGGAGTGCCCGGTAATGATTGACCACGTAACGTCAATAGTCGATATGAGAAGAAACCTCGCGATGATGGAATCCGCTTTCCCTAACGAAGTCGGAACGGTTTTCAGAAATCTTGAGAACAACGAATCTCCGTGGGCTTTCGGTCCCGAACAAAGAAACGAGTGGATTGAGGAATTCATAGATGAAACCGAAATATCAGGAAAGGAATTATCATTAAAAAAACTGTCTGAAACGGGAACTGCTGACGGACTCGACGTGGTCTTCTGGGTCGGCTGCGCTGGTGCGTTCGACCAGAGATACAGAAGCGTCACGAAGGCATTCGCTAAGATTATGAACGCCGCGGGTGTTAAGTTCGGCGTGCTCGGCAGCGAGGAAAAATGCAACGGTGATACGGCGAGACGCCTTGGCAACGAATTTCTCGCCCAGCAGTTCATAATGCAGAACATCGATACATTCAATAAATACGGAGTTAAAAAAATCGTTACCGCTTGCCCGCATTGCCTTCATTCTTTGAAGAATGAATACGGGAAGTTCGGTATCGAACTTGACGTAGTCCACCATACGCAATTCATAGGCAGACTCGTGTCCGAGGGAAAATTAAAAACGGAAAAGAAACCGAATGGTAAATATACATACCACGATTCCTGCTACCTCGGCAGGTATAACGGCGTTTACGGCGAACCGCGCGAACTCGTCAGGTCTGCTTCGGGACAGGAAGTCATCGAAATGGAACGCTCGAAAGACAGAGGCTTTTGCTGCGGCGCCGGCGGAGGAAGAATGTTCATGGAAGAAACCGAAGGAAAGCGAGTTAACATTGAGAGAACCGAAGAAGCGTTAAAGACAGGAGCCGACACGGTGGCTACGGCATGTCCCTTCTGCATGACTATGCTGAGTGACGGCGTCAAGGCGAAGGAAGCGCAAATGAAAGTACGCGACGTCGCGGAAATAATCGCGGACGGTTTATGAACTATCATTTATTTTTAACTGAATACTGAATTTTATTTTTTATAAATTAAGCGAATTGTTTAAATAGAATAATAAATTAAAAAGGATTAATATATGTCTTATTTTTTCACGTCGGAATCTGTTAGCGAAGGACATCCGGATAAAATCTGCGACCAGATATCGGACGCTATACTCGACGACATTATCGCTCATGACCCGTACGCAAGGGTCGCTTGCGAAACCTTCTGCGCCACGGGACTCGTTCTTGTAGGCGGCGAAATTACAACGAAACATTATGTAGATATTCCGGCACTCGTGCGCAAGGTGGTTGCTGAAATCGGTTATACTAAAGGCGAATACAGATTCGATGCTCATTCGATAAACGTGCTCTCGGCAATTAATAAGCAGTCGCCCGATATCGCGATGGGCGTGAACACGGGCGGCGCCGGAGACCAGGGAATGATGTTCGGTTATGCCTGTAACGAGACAAAAGAATATATGCCGATGACAATCGTTTTCGCTCATAATCTCGTAAAAAGACTCGCTGATATAAGGAAGAAAAATCCGAAACTTATGCCCTATCTCAGACCCGACGCGAAATCGCAGGTTACGATTGAATACGGAAACGATAACAAACCCAAACGAGTGGACGCCGTTGTTGTCTCAACACAGCACGATGGTTACGTTTCACAGGCAAAGATAAAAGCGGACGTAATAAAACACGTGATTAAAAAAGTTATACCAGCGAAATTGCTCGACAAGAACACGAAGATACACGTCAATCCTACCGGACGTTTTGAAATCGGCGGACCGCACGGAGACTCGGGTCTCACCGGGAGGAAAATTATTGTCGACACGTACGGCGGCAAAGCCCCTCACGGCGGAGGCGCGTTCTCTGGAAAAGACCCGTCGAAGGTCGACAGGAGCGCCGCTTATGCCGCAAGACACATAGCGAAGAACATTGTCGCGGCTAAACTCGCGGATGAATGCCTGATTCAGGTTTCTTACGCGATTGGTATAGCCCAGCCCGTCTCGATATTCGTTAATACCTACGGCACCGGAAAAATATCCGACGAAAAACTCGCGAAGATAATCAAGAAGGAAATCGACCTGACGCCGGCAGGCATAATAAAAAGACTCGACCTCAGGAAACCTATTTACAGAAACACTGCCGCGTACGGACATTTCGGCAGAAATGAAAAAGGATTCACCTGGGAAAAACTCGACCTCAAGAACAAACTGATTAACGCGGCAAAGAAATAATGTAATAATAACTTTTGAAACAAAACCCGCTGCAC
>DATMXZ010000109.1:0-3254 GCA_035561235.1 Ignavibacteria bacterium | reverse complement strand
TAATTATGCTAGACGCAAATATTCTGGACAACTCTATCAATTCTTTTAATATCATATCGGCTTCTTCGGTATTCAAATGTCTGCTGTCTTTTATCAGAGACACCCAGAGTTTGCTCTCATTCGCGGATTTCAGAGAAATGTTCATGAAATTCGTAAAATCCTTCCTGCTGCTTGCCGCCTGTCCTTCAATATAATTGGCGATAATGCTTGTACCGCTTCTTAACAACTGGTCGCCCAGACGTCTTGATACGTTATCACCGGGAAGATTATCAATGAATCGTATCAACCTTAACGTAAAACTGTACAACCTTTTCTTGAAAAGTCTCTTTTGTTTTTCCTTGTTCTCCTCCAAAGCATTTCCTCCCTTGCTTTTTTGTTTATGGAAAACTTATAATCGGAAAAAATAAAATCAAATACAAAACTTTGTAAATATTTTATATTTATTTTTGATTTTTTATATTTGATTTTTGATTTTTAAAACAAAGTTTGCCAGGGCAGCGTCGATCCCCTCCACATTTCTCGCTCCCGCCGTCGCTAATTGCGGCCTTCCGCCTCCGCCTCCGCCGAGTTCCTTGGCGGTCTCCGATATTAGTTTGCCCGCGCTCAGTCCTTTTTCCTTGATGAGGTTGTCGCTTACGACGCAGACGAGGTTTATCTTGCCGTCGATAACCGCGGCGAAAAGCGCCACGCCGTTCTTCAGCGCCTTTCTGATTTCATCGCCTATCTCCTTGAATTCATCCGATGTCTGTATGTCGAGTCTTCCCGTGGCGATGATACTGCCGTTTACATTTTCCGAAGAATCGATTATTGATTTTATTTGTTCGATGTGTCTGCCGATATTCTGCTTAAGCATCTTTTTCTGCTGCTGCTTCTTTTCTTCGATGAACTTTTCGCGTAGTTCATTAAGGGATTTTATCGTGTTGTTCTGATGCTCAAGCATAAGTTTCATCATCAAAGCATCGGTATAATCCGCGAATTTAATTCCTTCCCTGATTTTTTCAAGAGCCTCATTGAATTTCGAAGAATACTTCTCGGGCAGTTCGGAAACAATGTTCTCTATGTCAATAAATCGCTCCTCGATAAGCCTGATAATCCCTTCGCCCGTTCTGGCGAAAATTCTCCTCACGCCGGACGAAATGCTTTCCTCCTTAACAATCTTGAAAAGCCCGATATCACCCGTGCTTGCAACGTGCGTCCCGCCGCAGAATTCAGCGCTGAAATTATCATCCATCCTCACAATTCTCACCCTGCTGCCGTACTTGTCGCCGAAAAACTTCTTGACGTTCGGAATGCTGTTGGCTTCTTCGAGGGGAAGATCTTCAAGCGTATCGACCTTTATGTCCCCGCTTATCTTATCATTCACAATTTCTTCAATCTTCCGTATTTCTTCCGCGGATAATTTCTTGAAGTGAGGGAAATCAAAACGCAGGTATTCATCCGAAACGAGCGAGCCCATTTGCTTTACGTGGTTTCCGAGGACCTCTCTCAATGCCTCGTGCAATAGGTGTGTTGCCGAATGGTTCCTTTGTATCGCGCGCCGTCTCTTGTAATCAACGTATGCCGTCACTTCCTTTCGGAAAAGATTCCTGTGGTCGTAATTCTTAACGTATATGAAATGGTTGTTCTTAACGTCGATAACTTCGAGTTCGTATCCGTCGGCAAAGACAAGTTTGCCCGTATCGCTTACCTGACCTCCTGATTCCGAGTAAAACGGATTCTCTTTCAAGACAAGGACTTCAAGGTCGGAACCAGCGATTCGCTTCGCCTGAAGCAGCGTCGTCTTGATTCCCTTTTCCGAAAGATTATAAGGATTGTAAACGGGATTATCCGCTTTAAGTTTTTCATCAAGTTCAAACATTTTAGTATCAGCGAGAATAACTTCGTCTTTTCTCGCCGCTCTTGCCCTGTCCTTTTGTTTCTTCATCTCCTCATCGAATTTCTTCATGTCAACTTCGAATCCGTTCTCACGTGCCATGACTTGGGTAAGGTCGACAGGGAATCCGTATGTGTCGTATAGTTTGAACGCGTCTTCTCCGGGGAAAACTTTGTCGGAATTGTTTTTAATCCTTTCATATACGTTCTGAAAATGTTCGATGCCTCTGTCTAGCGTGAGGTTGAAACTGTCTTCTTCCGCTTTTATCACGTTCTTTACGAAATCTTTTTTATCTTTGATTTCGGGGAATACGCCGCCGAAATTTTTAACTACCGTATCGACAAGTTCGTTAAGAATCGGTTCGTTGTAATCCAGTTTTCTCGCGAGACGGAGTGCTCTTCTTAAAATCCTTCTCAGAACGTAGCCGCGCCCTTCATTCGAAGGAATCGCCCCGTCGCTGACTGCGAATGTTAGCGCCCTTATGTGGTCCGCAATCGCGTTGAACGGCGATACATAATCGCCTTCGTATTTCTTCCCCGTTATCTTTCCTATTTCATCAAGTATCGGCGTGAACAAATCCGTATCGTAATTCGACTTCTTTTTGTTCAGTACTCTTACGACCCTTTCAAGTCCCATACCCGTATCCACGTGCTTCATCGGAAGGGGATGTAGTTCTCCTTTTTCATCTCTGTTGTACTGTATGAAAACAAGGTTCCATATTTCAATAACGTCCTCCAGACCTGCGTTTACATCTTCGGGCTTGCATCCGTTCACAGTCAGGTCAACGTGAATTTCGGAACACGGACCGCACGGACCCGTTTCTCCCATTTCCCAGAAATTATCTTTTTCCCCGAACTTTAAAATATGCGAATGATCTATGTCTGTTTTCGTTTTCCAAAGGTTCAATGCTTCCTCGTCAGTTCTGTAAACCGTAGCCCATAATCTGTCTTTAGGGAGTTTCCATACTTCTGTTAGCAGTTCCCACGCCCAGGCGATTGCCTCCTTCTTGTAATAATCGCCGAAAGACCAGTTACCCAGCATTTCAAAAAACGTATGGTGATAACCGTCAACACCGACTTCCTCAAGATCGTTATGTTTCCCGCCTGCCCTTATACATTTCTGTGTATCCGCCGCGCGTTTGTATTCCCTCGTCCCGAGACCAAGGAATACATCTTTGAACTGGTTCATACCGGCATTCGCGAAAAGCAAGGTCTGGTCCTCAAAAGGCACAACCGGCGAGGACGGTACTATTGTATGATTTTTCGACTCAAAAAACTTTAAAAAAGAATCTCTAATTTCTTTTGATGATATAAAATTCATGCATTTATTTTATTATGCAATAAAAATAAAGTTTATATGCCTCAATTTAAATGGATTTGGT
>DATMXZ010000108.1:0-2300 GCA_035561235.1 Ignavibacteria bacterium | reverse complement strand
TATCTGAAGTTATTTAAAATCCCTGTTAGCATATTGTTAATAACTTTTTCTTTGTCCGTTCCGAATTAGTTATGGAAACATTGCGAAAAAGACAATATTAACAACGATTGTTAATAACTCACACAAAACACGCTAATGGGTATACATTTAAGGCGGTTAGCCGGCTAAACCGGTTGTTAGAAATCGCCGGAAAATACCTTAAATGTTAAGGGTAATTTAGAAAGTCCGCTTAAAGTGATAGATTAAATAAATTTGATTTGTTAATAAATTTTTAAGTCCGTTAGATGATAAACTCTTTTACCGATTCGCTTGAATTACACGACAGGAACGGAAATAACGAGCCCGAACAAAATTACACATCAGGGGCCGCCGTTGAAATCTGGGAAAAATTTATAAGTCTTTTATCGCAAAACGTAAAGCAGTCTGAAATTAAAACCTGGTTTTCGGTTTTGGTGCCGAAATCATTTGAAAATAATGTTCTTACGATAGAGGTGCCGAGCAAGGATTTTTACGGAATGATAGAAAAGCGATTTAACAAAAAAATATCCACCATTATCGAAAGCGGGCTTCTCGGCGAAAACGGCAAACTTGCTTACATAGTATCTCAGGAAAGTCTCTTCGACGAAAACACCAACGAGCACACGGAAGAATTAAAGCGGAATACAAAAGTAACGAATTTCAGATATCCCTACGGAAACCTGCGCGAAGCGAAAAAAGAAGCGGAACCTTTTACGTCGAATCTGCTTTCGCGTCATACATTTGAAAATTTTGTAAAAGGTGAAAGCAATGATCTTGCTGTTGCCGCGGCTTACGCGATTGCGAATAACCCGGGTGGTTCATACAATCCTTATCTCGTTTACGGCGGTGTCGGAGTGGGAAAAACACACCTCGTGCAGGCAATAGGAAACGAGATACTGAAAAAATATCCCGATAAAAGAGTTTACTGCCTCACGACACAGGAATTCACGAATCAGTTTACAACGAGCATAGCAACGCAGAAATTCGATTTTTCAAGCGGCAAGGGCGGAACAAAAAGTCTTGATTCTTTTTACAGGTCTCTCGACGTTTTGATTCTCGATGACATACAGAACCTCGAGGGAAAGCCGGGTACGCAGGATTTCATGTATCAGATTTTCAACAATCTTTACAACAGCAAGAAGCAAATCATATTTTCAAGCGACAAGCCCATCAGCCAGTTAAAAAGCATTACCGAAAGGCTCATCTCGCGTTTTCAGTGGGGCATTACGGTTGACATACAACCGCCGAGTTGGGAAATGCGCGTCGCCATAATACAGAAAAAACTAAGCGAGGCGTCGATAAACGATGTTCCCGAAGATGTTATTCACTACATCGCGACAAACATTAAGGACAGCATCCGTTCAATCGAGGGCTGCATCGTAAACCTGATAGCGGAAAGTCTTTTTGTAACGAAGGGCGAGATAAATCTTGAACTTGCGGAGCGCGTCGTGCACAAGTTCCTCGGAAACGTCAGGCGTGCGAAGAGCGTCTCTATCGAAAACATCATATTCGCGGCATCGCAATATTTTAAAATATCCGAAAACCAGATACTTTCGCGCAAGCGAACAAAGGAAGTTGCGTTCGCGAGGCAGGTGGCAATGTATCTTGCAAAGGAAATGACGAGTTACACGCTTGAATCCATAGGCTTGAATTTCGGGGGTAAGGACCACGCAACCGTGCTTTACGCGTACAACACAATCAGCGAAAGCATGAAGAGAAACCCGGAAGTCCAGAACATAATAACGGACATTAAAAACGCGCTTTCAAAAATGTAACGACGCGATTCAGCGCTTCATCGTTGCCCCGGCAAAATAAATCATTTCGCTTCTGCCGTATAAATTTTATTATAGTTTCCGAAAAGTTTCGAGAAGAACCTGTGTACTTTATGAAAACCATTCGGCTCACAAAACATGAGCGGACAGGCTCCGTGAACGACATCAAGGTTCTTTTTCCTTGCGGCGTTCAGACTTTCATCCGTGAATGAGCCGTTAATCAACCAGACTCTTTTGATTTTTGACGCGTCTATAGATTCTATTATATCCGCGGTATCGGACTTCTTCGCCGCTATTATGACGCTGTCGGTCAATCCGTAAAGAGAAGAAACGTTCTCAAAACAGTCTTTGCCGTTTATAGATTTTATATTTCGCCCGACGGGATAGACGTCGTAGCCTTTTGATGAGAGTTCTTTATACAACGCATTGCCGAATTTTTGCTTGTTTGACGATACACCGACAATGCCGATTTTTTCGCTTTGCAAAAAAGCGTCTATTATTGATTTCATA
>DATMXZ010000107.1:0-7356 GCA_035561235.1 Ignavibacteria bacterium | reverse complement strand
TTTTGTAATACACCTTTTAATGTGGTGTAAATAAGACTACACCCAAAGGGCTTTAGCCCTAAACGCATCAAGAATTTGCGGGCTAAAGCCCGCTTTTTTTTAATCATTCGTTTTCCTCCACTCTAAAGAGTGGGGTTAATATATTTGATTTAATTTGTTCGTATTGTGTTTTTCGGAGATTCCCAATTAGTATTGATTCAGCATTTAATATTTAGCAGCACGATAATTATCCGCTCCAGATTACTAATTATTAATTACTAATTACTAATTACTAATTGCATCAGTGCGCTTCGAACCAGTTTTTTCCTTCTCCGATTTCAACTTCAACGGGCACGTTAAGTTTTATCGCGTTCTTCATTTCGCGGAGGATTATTTTCTTCACCTCTTCGAGTTCCGATTTTTCCGCCTCGAAAACGAGTTCGTCGTGCACCTGCAGAAGCATTTTCGATTTCAATTTCTTTTCCTTGAACAGTCTGTGAATTTCCTGCATCGCAATCTTAATCATATCGGCTGCGGTTCCCTGAATCGGCATATTAATCGCCGCCCTTTCGGCTTCCGCCCTAACGGTGGCGTTCTGATTATTTATCTGCGGCAGGTATCTGCGGCGTCCCATCAGCGTCGTGACGTAACCGTTCTCGTGCGCGAACTTTTTCGTTTTCTCGAGGAACTCGTGCACTTTCGGGAATTCCTTGAAATACATGTCGATTATTTCTTTGGCCTCCGTGTTTTTAAGTTCGAGCCTCGTCGCGAGACCGAACGCGCCAATACCGTAAAGAATTCCGAAGTTTACTTCTTTCGCCTTGCGCCGTCTGTTCGGAGTAACGTCGTCCTTGTTCTTAAGTTTAAATATCTTCATCGCGGTCTCGGTGTGTATGTCCCTGTTCCGCTTGAACGCGTTTATGAAATTCTCGTCTTCGGAATAATGCGCCATCACGCGAAGTTCTATTTGCGAATAGTCGGCGGAAAGAATGACGTAGTCATCGCTGCGCGGCACGAACGCCTTTCTCAGGCTCCGCCCCGTGTCCGTTCTTACGGGAATGTTCTGCAGATTCGGGTCAGAACTCGAAAGCCTGCCAGTCGATGCGCCAATCTGGTTGAAGGAGGTATGAACCCTTCCCGTTTTCGGATTTATGGCTTCGGTCAACGCGTCAATATACGTCGATTTCAGTTTCGACAGCATCCTGTATTCAATCAGGTTTTCGGCTATCGGGTGCTGGTATTTCAAATCCTCAAGCACTGATATGTCCGTAGAGAATCCAGTCTTCGTCTTCTTTGTGAGTTTGAGATGGAGTTTTTTTATTAGCACGTCGGCTAACTGTCCGGTAGAATTGATGTTGAACTTACCGCCTGCCAGTTCATATATTTTCTCCTCATACTCTTTCAGGTATTTCACGAGTTCCTTATCAAGAGTCTTAAGCACTCTGGGGTCAACTTTGATTCCCTCGTATTCCATATCGCCGAGAACTTTTATAAGCGGAAACTCGACCTCAGAGCAGAACTTCAGCAGGTTGATTTTCTGAAGTTCGTATTCAAGCCTGTGATACAACTTCAAAGTCACGTCCGCGTCCTCCGCGGCATACTCGCTTATCTTCGAAATCTCAACGTCGCTCATCGATATCTGGTTCTTGCCCTTGTTAGTCAGTTCTTCGATGTGAATGGTTTTGTAATTCAGCCATTTTTCCGCGAGGTCGTCCATGTTATGCCTGCCTTCGGGATTGAGTACAAAAGAGCCAATCATCGTATCGAAAAGAATGTTTTCGATTTCCACTCCGTAGTTCTTCATCACCATATAATCGAATTTCAGGTTCTGCCCTGTCTTCGCGACCTTCCTGCTTTCAAGCAGCGGCTTCACTTTCTCGATTACGAAATTCACTTCGAGTCCTTTGTTCTCATCGGAGCCGTTCTGGCTGAATAAATCAGCGTTGACTTTATTATTGTTCGCGTACTCTCCGCTGACGGGCACGTAAAACGCCTGACTCTCGCTGTAAGCGAAAGACATTCCGACGAGTTTTGCATCCATCGGATTTAATCCCGTTGTTTCCGTATCGAAAGAAATAACTTCCTCGCCCGAGAGTTTCTTCACGAGTTTCACGAGTTTGTCGTCCGTATCAATCGTAAAATACTCGTGCTTAACGTCGTTAATAGTCTTCAGGTTCTTTTTTTCAGGCGGAATCAAGTCCTCTACCTTGCCGCCTTTGATTGTAATCTTCAAAGAGCCCTCTTCAGTCTTCTTCGGTTCGTCTTTCTTCACATCCGAAAAATCAAGACCCGCGCCGAATTTTCTCGAAAAAGTTTTCATCCCGAGTTCTTCGAACCGCAGAGCGAGCGCTTTTTTATCCGGTTCCTGCCTGACGAGGTGATGAAAATTCGTATCCATAGGAACGGATGTGTTTATCGTAACAAGATGCCTCGCGAGATACGCGTTTTTCTTGTCGTTAAGGAGCATCTCTTTCAGTTTCGGCTTTGTTATTTTATCTATGTTCTCATACACCGAATCTATCGAGCCGTATTCCTGAATCAGGGCTATCGCGGTCTTCTCCCCGACGCCCTTAACGCCGGGAATGTTGTCCGCGGTATCTCCCATCAGCCCGAGCACGTCGATGACTTTATCGGGCGTTACGCCGAATTTAATTTTGACCCCTTCCGCCCCGACAATCTCAACGTCAGCAACCCTGTTGCCCGTAGAGGTGCGCGACGGTTTGTAAAGAAAACTTATATCGGATACCAATTGCATGTAATCCTTGTCGGGCGTTACCATAAAACTGTGCACGCCTTCTTTTTCAGCCTGCTTGACGAGCGTGCCTATTATATCGTCGGCTTCATACCCCGGAAGTTCAATGGACGGTATGTTAAAAAGTCTCACGAGTTCCTTAACTTCATCAATCTGCCAGGGCATATCGTCGGGAATATCCGCGCGCTGCGCCTTGTACGCGGGGAATTCCTTGTGCCGGAAAGTCGGCTGTTCGGTATCGAAACAAACCGCAATGTGGTCGGGTTTCTCGTCTTCAATTATCTTTATCAGGGAATTCACGAAACCGTAAATCGCGGATACATTATTCCCCTTGCCGTCCTTCAATGGTCTGCCAATCATCGCGAAGTAAGCGCGGTATATCATAGCCATTGCGTCTATCAGGAATAACTTTTCTGCCATTTAAACCCCTTTATAATTTTGCTTAAAAATATTCAAATATATGATTGAAACAAAGGATAATTTATTGCTGATGCTTTATAATACCTGATTCGGAAAATTTCGTCCTGCTATGGCGGGAATAGGGTCAGGTTTTCTTCAGCACGATAAGGGACATATCGTCGTGAAGTCTGACGTCACCGATGAAATCATCAACCGCCTTTACAATCTCTTTCCCGATATCATCGGCGGATTTGCTTGATATGCTGCAAAGCAGGTTGGAAAGTCTGGCATTTCCGAAAAAGTCACCAGTTCTGTCACGCGCTTCGGAAACACCGTCCGAATACGCGAGAATCACGTCTCCGCTTTCCGTTTCGGCGATTACTTCGCTGTAAACCGCGTTCTTCATGAGACCGAGAGCGATATTGCCTTTCGCGTATTCCTTAATACCGTTGCCCCTGCAATGATACGGAGGGTAATGCCCGGCGTTTACGATTTTTATTTCATTTTCTCCCTGAGATAATTCGAAGTAGATCAATGACGCGAAAATGTTCCGCAGGTTTTCCCTGTAGAAAATATTATTTACTTTCGTGATGAGGTCAATAGTGTCATAATCGGGCGCAAGCGCTCTTATAGTTGCCTGAAGTTTTGTCGTGAGTAGAGCCGCGTTAAGTCCCTTGCCCGCGACATCCGCCATGAAAATCCCGGACCTCTTTTCGTCGATTTTCAGAAAATCGACAAGGTCTCCGCATACTTCATTCGCCGAGCGGGAATAGAGCCATATGTTCCAGCCTTCTGCTTTCGGGCTTTGCTGGGGCATCAGCGCCTGCTGGATTTTTCTGCCCGCTTCGAGTTCGTCCCTAGCGAGGAGTTTGTCCTTTAATTCAAGCATCAGGACGACAATCAGCAGCGCGCCTCCAAGCAGAGCCCTGCTCATCGCAATCTTTACATCGGCGTCGGATGAAGTGATTTCAAAATTACCGGATATAAGTATCAGA
The DNA here is from genome assembly GCA_035561235.1 of Ignavibacteria bacterium. Classification (GTDB taxonomy): domain Bacteria; phylum Bacteroidota; class Ignavibacteria; order Tepidaquicellales; family Tepidaquicellaceae; genus CAIKZJ01. Next base: position 3,231 of record DATMXZ010000107.1, on the reverse strand, counting down.
ATGATTCCAATTAGAAGAAGAAATCTGCGCGTTGGAGTGAGTTTAAGAATTAGTCCTTTGAGAATCCACCAGGTAAGAAACAACGTCCGTTTAAAGGGATTCATTTTCTCAAGCCGTTTTTTCTTTTCGGCGCTGATGTAAAATTCCTTTAACTCCTTAATATCCCTGTAAAAATTCTTAAAGAGGCTGTCTTCGTAAAAATCCTCTTTAATCGTATTCCTTAAACCGGGCTCTTCGATATTTTTTTTATCGGCAATCAAACTATTTTATATACGGAAAAATTACGCATTAGTTTTAAATATTAATACGCAAATACCGCGATAAATCAAATGAAATCATCGATTTTGTGATGCAAAAAGTTCACAAAAACCGGTGTGAAATAATTTTGAATTATATTTTAATTTCATAAAAAGTATTTTGTAAATGAACGCTTGACTGGCCTGATACCAAAACTTTAAAAGTAGCAATGAACGAAAAAAGACTGAAAGTACTGAAATTCGATGGAGACTGCATCAGCACATCTGAGAATCTGCTGAAGTCAGTCAGGATTGTCATGTCCGAAAAGGATTTTCCTATTGTTGTTATTCCCGCGTTCGAGGGTATGACCGACCTGCTAATGGACGGCATCAAGCACGCAGGAGGCAAAGAGGTAAAAGTAAGCGAGACTATCAGCGTGCTGACTGAAACGCATTACAACATAGCGCAGGAATCAATCAAGAACGATAAAATCTTCAACAAAGTAATTCAGGAAATAACACTTCAGATAAAAAAGGTCGAGAGGCTCCTATACGGCGTAGCGTACACGGAAGAAATAACCGACGCTGTCAGCGCATACATTCTAAGTTACGGCGAGAGGATAGCGGCAATAATATTCTCGGGCGCGCTTGAAGATAACGGCTGCGAATCGAAAATCATTGAGACCGACAGAATCGGACTGATAACCGACAAGAACATCGAGACCGCGATAGTTAATCTCGACGACTTTAAAAGAAGTTTCAATTTTACCGCTCACAGCATAGTAAATAATAACGTTATTCCAATCTTCACCGGTTTCTTCGGAAGCACTCCTGACGGAAAAGTAATTACTTTCGGGCGGAAAGGCGGCGACTATACTTCGTCCGTACTCGCTTACGGTTTCGGCGCGTCCGAGGTTGAGATCTGGAAGAACGGAACGGCGTTCATGAGCGCCGACCCCGACAAGGTGAAGAATGCAAAGATTATCGAAAAACTTTCATACTTCGAAGCGGCTGAACTCGTTTATTTCGGGAAGCGCGTTCTCCACCCGCTGACAATCGAGCCCGCGGCGGTTTCGGAAATTCCGATTTACGTCAAGGACATTCTATGCCCTGAATGCAAGGGGACTCAAATCGCGCAGGACGCGTACATAGAGGAGAACATAATAAAAAGCGTTTCTCAGAACGAAAACATTTCAATGCTCCGCATCCACGGCACCGGCATCGGGTACAAACCGGGTCTCATAAGGGAATTCAGCGATTCGCTTGCCGCGGAGAACATAAATATCTTCGCGACAGTAAGTTCGCAGACCACTATCAACCTCATCGTGGAAAACAAGGACGCGGAAAAAAGTTACGGGATACTTAACTTTTATAAAGGAAAGGTAATTGAGAAAATTGATTTCGTGAGGAACATCGCTCTCGTGGCGATTATAGGCGAAGGTCTCGTGAGAAAACGCGGGATATTCGCGCGAATACTCGGGGCGGTATCGGACCAGAAAGTAAACGTTGAAATGGCGTCGGCGGGCGCGTCGGAAGTCGCGATTTACATAATAGTCCCGAAGGACGAACTAACTGACGTCGTAAACGCGATTCACAAGGAATTTTTCGGATAGGTTTAAATAAGTCTGCTTACAAAGGATTTTAATTTGTCCGCGTCAAGATTTCCGTTTGTCCTGACGCCGTTGCAGACATCCACCGCATAAGGATTTACGTTCTCAATCGCTTCCCTTACGTTATCTGGGTTAAGCCCGCCCGCAAGATAGACAGGCACGCCCGATTTTTGTACAATCTCTTTACTCAGCGACCAGTCGTGCACCTTGCCGGTTCCGCCGAGAATCTTCGTACCTGCGGAAGGATTCCCGCTGTCAAGGAGTAGCGCGTCCGCGTATTTCGCGTACATCAATGCCTCGATGACTGAATTCGCGTCGATGACGTGCACTACCTGAACAAGCCTCACGCCCGGCATTAAACCGCGAAGTTTATCGTATTCATTGAAATCAATCCTGTCAACTATTTGTACGGTATCCGTGCCCGCCTTACTGTGATTACTGAAAATCCCTTCCGCGGTTGTTTCGCTCGTAAGAAGAAAAGTTTCGATTCTGCCTTTAAACTTTGCCGCGATATCTTTTATGAGGTCATCCGCAATCACTCCCGGACCGCTCGGCATTTTACCGACAAGCCCGATTGCCGAAGCGCCCATATTCAATGCCGTTTCCGCTTCGGCTTCCGACGAAATGCAGCAGATTTTTACTTTTGTCATTATACTTTTTTTGATACTACCGGTTTCTTTGCTTGCCTTCGGAAATCCACTCGACGGCAGTTTCGGGTCTGCCCTGTTGCAGACTCAAATACACGCACGACGGTTATCTTCATTTTGATTTCGCTATGAACGAGAAAATTCTTTTGTCAAAAGTAGGCAAAGTTTATTTTAAATATTCCTCAGTATTAACTACGGAAGCGAAATAATAATTCAAAGCGGCGAGAAATGCTTCGTGCACGTGCTCCGCACTTACGATTTTTTCGTTCAGCGCGAGGTCTTTTGTTGCGCAGGCGTCGCCTATGAGAGTGCATTTGTATCCGAAATCCTTTGCCGCCCTTACAGTCGCGTCCACGCACATGTGCGTCATCATTCCGCAAACGACGAGTTCGTCAATCCTGTTTGATTTCAGGTAAACGTCAAGTCCAGTGTCACGGAAACTGTTCGGGAAGTGTTTTTCGATAACAACCTCATTACCGGCAGGAGCAACGATTTCGTGGATTTCGACACCGTTCGTGCCCGGCAGAAAGAAGGTCGCTTCGGGTCTCGCCGAAATATGCTTGATAAATATAACGGGCATTTTCCCGTCTCTGAACTTTTCGAGCAAACGACGGGCGTTTGACGCCGCCTTTTCGGTTTCGTGCAACGGCAGAGCGCCCCCGGGAAAATAATCGTTCTGAATGTCAATAAGTAAAAGTGCTTTCATAATTATGCGCGATTAATTTATAGTATTCGTTC
>DATMXZ010000106.1:0-5643 GCA_035561235.1 Ignavibacteria bacterium | reverse complement strand
AATAAAAACCAATTATGAAAGCATTAAAATTTTCCCCTGTTTTTTCGGCATTCTTATTCTTTTTGAGCATTTCCACGGCGTTTTCCCAGATAGGCTACAGTCCTAAAATCGATTCGCTGATTAATCTCATAACAACGCAATCCATAACACCTACCGAACGCAAGTTAACCGGCGACACCAGTTGCATTATCGGGGGTTCTCCGTACACGATTGTTTCGAGATACTGGAATAACGCGTCAAATTCAAAAGCGGCTCAGTTCATTTACGAACTTCTTCAAAGTTATGGATACACGCCGAGGTATCAAAACAACAGTTCTTCGAGCGTTAATGTGCTTGCGGTCAAAACCGGTACAAAATACCCGAACCAGTATTTTGTAATTTGCGCACATTACGACGACATGCCTTCGAGCGCCACGGCACCGGGAGCAGACGATAACGCGTCGGGCACAATAGCGGTTCTTGAAGCGGCGCGGGTTCTTAAGAATTTCAACACGGATTATTCTATTATCTTCGCGGCATTCGACGAAGAGGAAAGAGGTCTTTACGGCAGCAAGGCATTCGTCGATACAGCGTATTTCAAAGGCGATTCAATTTTATGCTGCCTGAATTTCGATATGATAGCCTACGACGCTAACAACGACGGCAAGTGCACGATTGTTTACAACACACCTTCCGAAGGCAGCGCTAACGATTACATAAGCGCGATGAAGACGTACGTTCCCGGACTCGTACCGATAAAATTGTACGACCTTACCGCGAACAGCGACCACGCTTCCTTTTGGACAAGAAACTACAAGGCTTTCATGAACATCGAAGATGAAAACGAACTAACCCCGTATTACCACACGGCGAACGATAAATTCAGCACGCTGAACCTCACTTATTTCAGAAACATAGTGAGAACCGCGATAGCGGCGCTCGTTTCTTTTTCGAATAACTTTAGAATGGATTTTTACCACGCGCCTCTGACGAGCGGTTATTACCTTACTCCGAGAACGGCTACGGTAGTAATAAAATCGAAGAACAAACTCGCGACCGGAACGACTTCGTCGCCGAAGTTGTACTACAAGGTTAACAGCGGAACGTTTAATCAGGTCAGTTACAGTTATTACAACCTCGATACGTTCAAGTTCACGATTCCCGCGCAGGTTTTGGGAACCGTCGTGTCTTATTACATCGGAGCGCAGGATTCGGCCGGCACGTATGTCTGCACGTATCCCTCGGGGGGAAGAGGACTCAATCCTCCGGGAAACATCGCTCCGTCGGAACCTTTCACATACACTATTGAAAACACGTTTACATCCTGCGTCGGCACGGGAACAGCGACTGTCGGATATCCTTTTTACAGTTATTACGACGATGCGAGAACGAACATTCTTTACCTCGCATCGGAATTGAACATATCCGCACCTAAGATTCTGAAGAAAATCGGATTCAACTTCTCGTCTGTTTCCACTCAGGTGCTTAACGAATTCACCATAAGGCTTCAGAACACTACCGCGACAAACGTCACGGGATTCACGTCCTCGGGCTGGACTACGGTTTACAGCCAGTCATACACTCCTCCGGGCACGGGCTGGCAGTACATAAACTTCACTACTCCGTTCTATTTTGACGGCAACAACCTGCTGGTGGAAATATGCTTCAACAACGCTTCCTGGACAAGCAACTCAATGGTTTACGGCACTGCTGTTTCGGGAATGACCTGGCTTCACTATCTTGACCTTCCCTCGGGCAGTGGCTGCACGGATTTGAACGCGGGCTCGGCTCAATCAACGAGACCCAACGTTTGCTTCATATACGATGCGGGCACGGGCGAAGGCAATATCGGGTCAACTTTACCCGTGAAATTCGACCTGTCGCAGAATTATCCGAATCCTTTTAACCCTGTAACGAACATTAATTTCGCTATTCCGAAAAGCGGGATGGTAACACTTAAAGTATTCGATATTCTCGGTAAGGAAGTCGCCACGCTCGTCAGCGAAAACAAGCAGGCGGGATATTACTCTGTTGATTTCAACGGCTCCGAGTTCTCTTCGGGAATATATTATTATAGAATCGAGTCCGGAGCATTCATCGACGTTAAAAAAATGGTCCTTATTAAATGATGAAAGAACAAAAGTGACAGTTGTATAATGAAAAGGAATTAAAACGTTTTATATACAAAACCCCCGCTTGAACGGGGGTTTTTTCATAATGGTAACCTAATCGGAAAGAACTGCCTTAGGAAGCCCTCCCTGATTACTAAAACGCGTTTTCTTATAAATGAAAACCCGGCAACGTTAGGATACCGGGTTTATATTAACTTAACTCTTAACGACGGTACTTTTACCGTTGCATAGACTCATATTCTGCATACATTATTTTACAAGCACCATTTTTTTAGTATCCACGTGTTTTCCGTCAACATTGAGTCTGTAGAAATACACTCCTGATGCATATTTTGTTCCATCAAATGTATATTTGACTACACCAGGATTGAGATTCATATTAATTGCGTTACTAATTTCTCTGCCTGCAATATCGTAAATTTTTAGAGTTACAAGTCCTTGTTTCGGAATAGCAAATTCAATCGTCGTTGTCGGGTTAAAGGGATTCGGATAATTTTGTTTCATATGATACTTAGATGGAATTTGAATTCCGGACCATTCGATAGAGGTAACGGTAGGTTTGGTATACTTTAAAATATATCCATTGTCACCGGCTACAAACCCTGAATCGGGATTTGTAAAATAACAACCGTAACCGTATTGTCCGGCTGTATTCTGGAAAAGCCAACTCGTGCCTCCGTTTGTTGTTTTGGCTGAATATCCCAGAGAAGCAAGAATCCATCCGGTATTCATGTCAAAAAATCTCATCGAATAAAGAGCATTGTAGAACGGATGTGAAACTGAATCGAAACTTACTCCCCCATTTGTTGTTCTACACAGTTTATAGCCTGTCGAACCGCAAACGTATCCTGAATCTGCATTGAAAAATTTAACCCCGTATAAACCAAAAGTCCCCATCGGAGTATTTGACAAAATCGTCCAGTTGGCTCCTCCGTCGGTTGTTTTCATTAATTTTGCCACATTATTCCCGACATATCCGGTATTAGCGTTTATAAATGAAGATACTGAAACTCTTGTTTCACTACCCATATTTCTCAGAGAATCCCATGTTAATCCGCCGTTAGTTGTTTTCCAACCGCCGTTAAGTGCGGCAGTAGTTTGGAATACATATCCGGTGTTAGCATTTACAAATTCAGTTCTTTTCAATGTACTTGTACCGAAAGGACCGGGTATGGAGTCCCAATTTAAACCGCCATTTGTCGTTTTACGCAGATTGCCTCCTGAACCGGACATAAAGCCTGTCGTAGAATTGACCATTGCAAGACTGTAGTAGGTGGCATTAGAATTAAATGGAATAACAGACCAGTTCGTTCCGCCGTTAGTTGACCTGAGAACCTGATCAAAAGTTGAGGATGAACCTCTGCCTCCGGTAACCAATACCAAGCCATTATTGTATTGCGCCCAGACATCATATTTAGTTGCCGGACTCAACCATTGCGTAAGCGCTGTGAAATTCGCACCCGCATTTGTTGATTTTTGTATCGAGCCATAGGCACCGATTGTAACTATCCTGTTCCCGCTTACATCAATTGAAAAATTTGTAGAAGTCCAAGACATACCGGGGTCATTAAAACTTAAGAGAGTCCAGTTTGCACCATAGTTTGTTGTCTTATATACTCCATATGAATCACCAACTACGTAAAAAGTAGGAGTCGGGGTTAAAGTAGAATGTATCCCATATAAAACTGCTGTTGATGGGATATTAGCCCGTATCCAGGTTTCTCCGCCATTTGAGGTGAACCTGACTACACCTGAAGAACCGCATACCATTCCGGTGTTTTCATTAATAAAATTAATATCATAAGCAGTAAATGCAGTATCCATCGTATAAGTAATCCAATTCGCTCCACCATTCAAAGACTTTACCACTTTTGAAGTTAAAGGATTAGAAAGTGTTGTACAAAAAAATATTTTATTTGTATCAAGCGCATAAACATTGTAATTAGCAGTAGATATACCTGATGGAATTGAATCCCACGATAATCCAGCATTGGTTGTTTTTAATAATCTGCCGCCTGCACCCGAAGCATAGCCAACTGTATTATTAACAAAATGAAGTCCGTACATTGAGTTTATTGTCGGAATACCGATCGAATCCCAAGAAACTCCTGCATTAGTAGTTCTGGCAATCCAACCCGTATATCCACATACCAATCCGGTATTGAGATCGAAGAACCAGCCATTCATTAAATTTCTACCCTCGCCATAATATGAGGACAGCCATCCGCCCGCGTTGGTATATACTGTCCAATTCACTCCGGCGTTCGATGTTTTCATAAATGTTCCGGTATTGCCGCACGCATACCAGTTAACGGAATCAATCATTTTAATCCATCGCATCTGATTTCCCTGTGGTGCAGGGTGTACCCATTTCCAGTCCTGATTTACCTGCGCTTCGAGATTCCAGACGCACGACATAATCATCAGTGCGACCAACATAGAGGTAATTTGTTTCATGACTTTGTACTCCTTTTTTTGCTTCCAACTAATGTTAAACTACCCGGGGATATTTCTACTTTAACAATAATTGTCATCTTGCAAAATATTTTTAATTTATTGATTTATTTCTGATCCAAAATTGCTTTCAAAAATAAAAACGCGCTGTTCGTTTCGAATCGTAACAAGGAAACAATCATAAACTTCCGACTTCATCCAATTTGAAATCATATACTTTACCATTCTCAACTGATTTTTCAAATTCTTCAACCGTCATACCCATGTTCCAATAAGTATAAAAAACGGTTTTCATCGCATTCGCGAGACTCGGATGATTGACAATCATTGAGGTAAGTTGAGGTTTCATAGAAATCCTGTCTGCTAGCGAAATCATTGTAATAGTCTCGTCAATAATCGCCAACTTCATCGGTAGTTCTTTAAAAACCCTGACCTCTTCACCGATATTCTGATAAACTTTCATAAAGTGGATTAAATTATTAATCTCTTCTTTTGTTTTCAGATTTCCGTATTCATATAAACCTTTGATAACCACTTTTTTCTCGAGAGTCTCCGACTCTTCTTCAATATTATCTTCCATATTAACCGCATAAGGTGCTTTTACAAAAACTAGAAATTCTTCTTTCATGCTTTTTTCAAACTCCATCCACTTTGCTTTCAATGTACCGGGTTCGCTGATAATTTCTATGTAATCCAGAGGCGAATCAAACTTTTCTTTTTCGTTGAAAATTTTTGTTAACGACTCCCCGAAATTTTTAGCCGCAACTTTTTTCTTGTTGAGTTCTATTTCATGGACGGCTAAAATATTCTGTAAAGCGATTTTTGGCTCGATACAGTTGAACGTCTTTGTTCCGTTTTTGAAATTCTCATTGCATATTTTCTTTTTGACAAGGTTTTGAAGAATCTCATAGCATTTTGTTCTTGTTACAGAAGTAATCTTTGCAACTTCCGGAGCTGTCAGGTCTTTCTTCTGAAGCAATGCAACATATACTTCTGCTTCCCTTTTTGATAATCCGAATTTTCGTAGTTCCTCAATTATTTCTTCCAACATATTTTGAATTTGTTGATTAATAATTTT
>DATMXZ010000105.1:0-8342 GCA_035561235.1 Ignavibacteria bacterium | reverse complement strand
TAATATATCTCATTTTGAATTCAATAATTTGGTTGCTATGGGAAAGTATTTCATACCCTTTGCGCGTTTTGAATTCAATAATTTGCAATTTAATATTTACGATTTAAAATTGAGTGTACTTCCTCATTTACATTTTAAAATTTGCAATTTATAATTGAATGTGCGTTCCCCTTTGGAGGAGCCGAAGGGTCGCCACGGCGATGCGAACCGGAATCCATTACCGGAAACACTTCCACTCTTTCGCTCTCTTCCCATTTCCCCCTTAAAATTTTAAATTGAAAGCTCTTCAAAACCCCTTTTCACCCCCTCCCAAACTCCTGTAATTTCGTCACTTACCGGCCTTCTCGGTCATTTATCGCACCAAATCGACTCACGTTTATTATTTTTGTTTGACGACGATATTGTCGCCCGAAATAAAATTATTTTGTTATGCTGAAAGACACCGAAAGACAGATGAAGTTCTTCTCCCTCCGCCTGCAGGGAAAGACGCTTCTTGAAATCACGGCGGAACTTGAAATCTCGCTCTCTACCGCTAACCGCTGGAACAAGTTCTTTAAAGCCGATATCATAAACGCCCGCAACGCCGATATGGAAAGGCTTCGCAGGAAGATTGCTGAAAAATATGAAAAGTATTTCGACTTCCTCGACCGGAGTTTCGACCGCCTCTATGCCGAAACACTGCTTCATAAAGATATCGCGATGACATACGACAACCTTCTGAAATATTCGACTAAGGTTCTCGACTCGATTTATAAAATCGACATATTCAGGAAGTTCGCCGACAAATCCGCGCGCGGCTCCGCTCCCGAAGATACGATTCCCGAAACCGATTACTCTCAGTCGTATGTGCCTAAACACGTTATTGAAAAACTGGAAAAATGCTGAAACGTAGTGTCATATCGACCCGCCCGGTTAACTCTCGTGAAATCAGTGTTTTATTCAATAAAATAAACCGAAATGACACTAAAATGACACGTTTTGAGAAATCTATCCGCTATGTTCCTGTTTTTTCAATACCGGAGGCAAAAAAAGCGAAACAAAAAGTGTCAAATGTGCCACTCAACTGACACTATAATGTCAACCCGTTCTTTGAAATATTCGATGTAATTTCCAACGGTTTTCACCCTGCAACCTTTGTCCGTTCCACTCCGTCAAAATAAGAAAAAACGAAAGGATACAACCATGACAGCATTTGATATCAGAGAGACGGTCGTTCCGATTTTCGCGATGGTTTTCATATTCGGATTCCCCGCCATCATCATATTCTGGGCTATTTACACCAAACACCGGGAAAGAATGCGCCTTATCGAAAAAGGCATCTCTCCTGAAGAAGCAAGAAAATATTTTTCTAACGTCGAAAAACGCCCGAAAGGCTCTAACGGCGCCCTTAAATGGGGAATCATTCTCCTCTTTCTCGGCGCGGGCATTTTCACCGCGAACATACTTGAACAACTTTACGAGTTCAACGACGGCGTCACGTTCAGTATGATTGTGCTCTTCCTCGGTCTCGGTTTCATTCTGTACTATTTCCTCTCAAGAGGAAGGGTTCAAAGCATCGAGCCGAAAAACAATAACAGCAACATTCCTCAAAATTAAATCTCGCGAAAATGAAAAATAATAAATTATCAAACGCGGTACTCTGGATTTTGCTTCTTGTCTTTTCCGGAACGCTGATGACGGGTCTTCAGGGATGTTCGTTGTTCAGAAAGAAATACGAAAAGACCGAAGTCAAGGAATACAGCATCACTGCCCGCACCGTGAAAACATTCGAGATCGATAATCCGAACGGAAATGTCTTCATACGCAGGAACAGCACCGACAGCATGGTGCGCATCAGAGCCGAAATCACGAAGTACGTTTCGAAAAAGGAACTTGACGACCCGCTTAAAGGAATTCAGATAGACATCGATTCTTCGTCCAGCGAAATTATCGTCAGGGATATTGTCAATAAGGAGTCGCACGATTTCATTAATTTCGGTTTCAGAAGAGGCAGCAAGGTGAATTATGAGATTTCCGTTCCGCCGGGAATACTGCTTAAACTTTCATCGACTAACGGAAAGATCCGCCTCGAAGACCTTGACAACGACGTTAACGCCGACCTCACGAACGGCAGCATTAAACTCGAAAACGTTTACGGAAACCTCACGCTCGAACTCACGAACGGCAGCATAAACGCGCAATTGGACTCGACGAAAGGAATTAATTTCCAGACGACAAACGGAAGCATCACCCTCGGTATCGGCGAAAACTTCAAAGGAAATTTTAAGGCAGAAACCGTGAATGGAAAAGTTCGCAGAAAGAATGTAACTTTTAGCGAAGCCGAAGATACTAAACGCGAATTCAGGGGGAATCTCGGCGGCGGGAATGCCGAAGTAAAACTTGAAACAGTGAACGGCTCGATAAACATCGAAAGAAAATAACGCTTGACTGAAGTTAAACCCGAAATACTCGAACGCATAAGGAAAGGAGAAACAGCCCTGTTCCGGGAGATTGTAGATACTTACAGGAACATGGCACTCTCTTTAACGATGAAAATCCTGAAGAACAGGGAGGAAGCGGAAGACGCGCTTCAGGAATCCTTCATCAAACTTTTCAGGGCGCTCGTTTCCAACGGGTTTGAATCAAGAGCGAAGTTCTCTACTTACTTTTACACGATTGTTTATAACACGGCGGTGGATTACTACAGAAAATATTATTCAAGAGCCTTTAATGTTACTTCGATTGAAGTGCACGAGGCGTACTATAACGACGGCGATGAACTTACCAGAGACTTTGAACCGATGATTGACAGAAGCGTTTACGGCGAAGATTCACTGTCAACCGAAAAAAATCTTGATATCGCGGAAGTACAAAGGATTATAAGGGGATACATTAATACTATTCCGCAGCAGTATTCGGTCATTCTGAATATGTTCTTCATAAATGAACTTTCGCACGAGGAAATTTCTACTATCCTTAAACTCCCGCTCGGGACAGTTAAGAACAGGATTTTCAGGGCGAAAGAAAAGTTGAAAGAAATTTTGTTCAGGGAATTTAATAAAGAAGAATTATTAGAATACATAAAAGTTTAGTATAATGAATGATTTTAATGAAATAGAAAAATTCTTGGATTCGGGCATTAAAGAGTCGCTCTCGGTAAATACACGGGATGACTTCTCGGATAAGGTAATGCTTGAAATAAAAATGATTCAGGAGTTCGAAAGACAGGATAAAAAAACAGGCAACCTTTTCAACGCTATGATGGCGGGCGTCTTTACCGTCATCATTATGTCGGGCGTGATACTCGCTTATCTGCTCGGCATCAGCGGCGGCAGCGAATCATCTGAAAGTTTTCTTTCTCCCGTCAACGAATTCTTCGATGCTCTCGGTTATAAACTATCGGGAATATTCGGGTTCGCGCCATCTGGTGAAGTGTTTATGTATATCTTTCTTGCGGCGGCGGCGGCAGGTGTGTACGCGTTGATAGACAGGCTCGTCATAAAACGCGGTTATAATTAAGAGAAGTGCGACAGGAAATATTCAAACGAACCTTTGATGAGCAGGAATGTTGATATGACCCCTCCCAGCGCGCCTCCTAAATGCGCCTCGTGTCCTATGTTTCCGAACTTGCTCTTCATCCCGTAAATCGAAACCCCAACGTAAAGAAACGCGAAAAGAAATGCAGGCATCGGAATGAAGAAAACTCCGACAGTGCTCATCGGGAAAAAAAGTATGTATGAAAAAACTATTCCTGATACCGCCCCCGACGCGCCGACCGCTACATATGAAGGATTCCTGTGATTCATCGCTATCGTCAGTATCGACCCCGATAAAAGACTTATGAAGTAAATCAGAAACACGTAAACGGAACCTTCGGTCAGCCCGAAGTTCGCCGTGAACAACTGCTCGAGTACCGTGCCGAACGAGAACAGTGTGAACATGTTGAACAGCAGGTGCATCCAGTCGGCGTGAAGAAACGCGGACGTTATAGCCTGGTAAAATTTTCTTTCGTGAACTATCTGGTAAGGGCGCTCCGCCAACCTGTCAAAGTAATCGTGCCTTGAATACCACGTCCAGAGCGTGATTGCCGCGTTCGCGAATATTAATGTAAATGTTATGGGCGCTGTCATTTCATCTTAAAATTTTCTTTGCGATTCCGAATCCTTCATATATCAATCCTGTGTAAATCTGAACGAGGTCCGCTCCGTACAGCATCTTGTCCTTGTAGTCGGACGCGTTAAAAACTCCGCCCGCTCCTATCAGAATGAAATCTTTTTTATCGCGGTTAAGTTCGCTGAGTTTCTTCAGCACCTCATCTGACATCGCTTTCAGCGGCTTACCGCTCAATCCGCCGCCCTCTTCAATCTTTGTCTTCAGGTCGTCTCTCGTTATTGTCGTGTTCGTTGCTATGATTCCGTTCAAACCGTAGTAAACGGAATCTTCGTATATGCTCTTGATTTCTTCGTCCGTCAGGTCCGGCGCGATTTTTAGAAATATGTTTTTCTCGGGCAGGTTTCTCGCCTTCATTATTTCGTTACGCTTCATTATGATTTCAAACAGAAGGTCTTTAAGAAACTTCCTGCCCTGAAGTTCCCTTAACCCCTCCGTGTTCGGCGAGGATATGTTGATTGTGAAATAATCGCCCGCCTCGTAAAGCGTGTCGAGGCATTTCGCGTAATCTTCAAACGCGTTTTCAAGCGGCGTCTGCTTGTTCTTTCCGATGTTGACGCCGATTACAAAATCCTTGCGTGTTCTCTTTTTTGCCTTCAGTATCTTTTTCCTGATGTGCTCCGCGCCCTTGTTGTTAAACCCCATTCTGTTTATGATTCCCTTGTCCTTAACGAGCCTGAACAGGCGCGGCTTGGGATTGCCCGGCTGCGGCAGGGGAGTTACAGTCCCGACTTCGATGTGCGAAAATCCTGCCGTGTCCCAGAACTCAATCAACTCCCCGTTCTTGTCGAGACCCGCAGCGATTCCCAGACGGTTCCTGAATCTCAAACCGTTAACGGTGAAGTCGTTCGCTAAATCGTTGAATGAGTAAAAAGGTCTTAGAAGCGGAAATAGAAATTTGAAAAACGGCAGGATGCCGAATATTAAATTATGTATGAATTCCGGTTTGAACCAGAAGAGAAATATTCTGAAAAATTTATAAAGCATCGGAGATCTTTTTATATTGTTTTCACAGCCGAAAACCTATTCCATGAAAAGAAAATCTTTCTCTATATCCTTGAAAGCCTTTCCCTGCAAATCCTTTTCGGACACGGCCCTGGCGTCAACATTCCAGTCAATGCTTAATTCGTCATCATTGTACATTATTGCCCGCTCGTCTTTCTTCGAATAAAATGCCGTGCACTTGTATGAAAAAAGCGCGGTGTCCGATAAAACTGAAAACCCGTGCGCGAAACCCGGCGGAATCCATATCTGCCTGTGGTTGTCTGCCGATAGTTCAACAGCCACGTGCTCTCCGAATGTCGGCGACCCGAACCTTATATCGACGGCGACGTCTATTACTTTTCCCGAAAGAGCCTGGCATAACTTGCCCTGCGCGTTTTCTCCTATCTGATAATGCAGCCCGCGTATCGTTCCATATTTTGAAAAGGAAACGTTGTCCTGAACAAAATTCAGGAACAGTTCGTTGTCGTAAAATTTTTTCTCGTTGTATGACTCGAAGAAAAATCCCCGCTCATCGCCGTAAACATCGGGCGTTATTATAAGCACGTCTTTGAGTTTCGTCTTTTCTATTTTCATTGCTCCCTGACTATCCTTTCGAGGTAATTTCTGTAATCCGACTTCGGTATTTCCGAAACCACTTTTGACAACTGGTCAAAGTTTATGAAACCGTTGTGATACGCTATTTCTTCTATGCACGCTACTTTCAACCCCTGCCTGTCTTCAATCACTCCGAAAAAGTTCGACGCCTGAAGCAGCGATACGGGCGTTCCCGTATCCAGCCACGCGACACCCCTTCCGATTTTCTCGACCTTGAGTTTCTTTCTCTTCAGGTATTCTACGTTCACATCGGTGATTTCAAGTTCTCCCCTCGAAGAAGGTTTAAGGTTCTTCGAAATATCGACGACGTCGTTGTTGTAAACATAAAGTCCGGGAACCGCGTAATTCGACTTCGGCTGCTTCGGCTTTTCCTCTATGGATATCGCGTTGCCCTTGTCGTCAAATTCAACTATGCCGTACCTCTCGGGGTCTGTCACCCTGTAACCGAATACTGTCGCGCCTTCGTTGTTCTTTATCGCGTTATATAGAAAATCCAACTTACCGTAGAAGATGTTGTCTCCCAGTATCAGCGTAACACTGTCCTTCCCTATGAATTCGCTTCCGATTATGAATGATTCCGCTATTCCGTTCGGCGCTGCCTGTACGGCGTAACTTATTTCCATTCCGATGTGTTTCCCGTTCCCGAACAGTTTCCTGTATAATGGTATGGTTTCATCGTTCGATATTATGAGCACCTCTTTTATTCCTCCGAGCATCAGAATCGAGAGCGGATAATAAATCAACGGCTTGTCGTATATTAGTGTGAGTTGCTTGCTGTAAATCCTTGATATCGGATACATCCTCGTACCGGAACCGCCGGCAAGAATAATTCCCTTCATAATGCGTAAAAGTTAAAATTAATTTATGCAAGATAACAGTTATAATGCTGTATTTCAGTGTATTTATAAGAGGAATATGCCCGGTTATTTGATGAAATCGGTTACTCCCTTAATAGGCTTTCCTATGCATCCTTCCGGAGGCGGTATCCCCAGCAGAGTCGCAAGTGTTGGAACGATATCCGTGATACTGATTGACTCGCTCGTTTCGCCGCTGCCGATTTTCCATCCGTACCAGATTAACGGAACGTGAGTGTCGTATTCGTAAGGACTTCCGTGCTCCGCGCCTTTTACTCTGTCTTCAATCCAGTACTTCTTAAAATTTACGAATATCTCTCCGCACCTTGATTCGTAAAATCCGTTCTTGAAATACTGCGCGTGCTCTCCCTTCGCGCTTCCTGACTTCAACTCCGCCGATGTGTAAACTTCCGTGACGCCCGGAACGTTTTCCCTTATGTATGAAACGGTTTTACCCGTAACTCCGTCGATTGATAATCCCGCCGATAAAACCCTGTTCCTGTCAAAAAATATTTGCTGGTTTATGAAATATATCGCGAGTTTCTCTTTCCCGTATTCGCGGTAAAGGAACGAGTTAACCGAATCAAGCACGGCCTTGTGAAAAAATGTTCCCGCGTCAATACCCTTCGTTTTTAAATATTCGGGATTGCTGCATATGCCGTGGTCAGCGGTTAAAAACACGAGAACGTTTTGCTTCCCGTACGTTCCTTCAAGAAAGTTCAGAAACAAAGAAAGTTCTTTGTCCATTCTGAGATAAATGTCTTCAACCTCCACGGAATTTGGTCCGAACTTGTGTCCGGCGTAATCGGACGAGGAAAAACTAACGCAAAGAAAATCGGTGTAACCGTTTAATCCCGCTTTCTCGTTCTTTAAAAGCGCTTCGGCGAATTCCCTCGTAAGTGTGTTTCCGTATGGTGTGTAACGAAGCAAATTGCCGTTCTTTTTCTGAAGTTCTGAAAGGTCATAAGGAAATACAGGTCTCTCCTTTCCCTTGAACGTATCCTCAAAATCGTTGTCGTCAGGAAGACTTTCTGTGTATTCGTCAGGCGGAAGCATGGTGTTCCATACAGTACCCAGATATTTTTGAGGCAGACCTCTTCCGTTGAATTCATTTACCCATTCGGGAAGTTCATTCATGTAATATGAACTTGTAATCCATCCCTTCGCTTTCGTGTCAAACCAGTACACAGCGTTTCCCTTGTGTCCCGCGGGAAATATTCCGCCCCTGTCCTTTAAAGCGATTCCGAAAACGCGCGACTTCATGCCGCTCGAGATTCGTAACTGGTCTGTTATTGTATTCGTCATGAGCGAGGAAGGCGACATCCTTCCGTCTTCCGAACTGCTGCCTACGGTGCTGTAATTGCTGTCGTCCGCGCAGTATCTGTAAAAAGTCCTTCCGCTGTCAACCCAGTCGTTGGAACAGATTCCGTTGATTGCGGGCACCGTACCCGTATAAATGCAGGTGTGACCTACCGCCGTGTATGTGGGAAAATGTATAAAGTTTGCGTTCGTGCAAAAAAATCCGCCGCTTATCATTTTCTTGAAACCGTCATCCGTGTATTTGTTCATATACCTTGGAATGAAGTCGTAAGTCATTTGGTCGACAACTATGCCAACTACTAGTTTTGGTAGATTCTCTGTTGCTGCGTTCGGCTTGTAACCGTTGAACATATTTATAGACAACAGGAATACGGCGAGCGAGGCTATGACGATGATTTTCTTTTTCATTATGATTCAGAT
>DATMXZ010000104.1:0-7307 GCA_035561235.1 Ignavibacteria bacterium | reverse complement strand
TATTTAATCAGTATCATTTTTTTCGTATCGGAGAATCCTTCCGAAGAGATTCTGTAGAAATACACGCCGCTCGTCAGATTTGAAGCGTTGAAATTCACTTCGTGGCTTCCCGCGTACTTGTATCCGCTGAATATAACGGCGCATTCTTTTCCCGTTATGTCATACGCGGTTATGTTTACCAGCCCTGATTTCGGCAGGTCGAATGATATCGTTGTCGAGGGGTTGAAAGGATTGGGATAATTCTGATTTAGTTTAAATTCTTTCGGTAAATTTCCGGCGTTCTCGTTAACTCCGACAACGTCGATGTTACCGTAAACGCCTGTATGTCTCGAATTATACTGCCACATCGGAATCTGCACTTTCGCGGGACTGTACAGCGAACCTGTATTCCAGGCATAAACGTTAGTAGTCTGGCTGGGCGCCGTTCCAGAAATACCCGCGCCGAGTATATCCATTATTCCGTTCCTGTTAAGGTCAGTCAGGCAGGGCGTAACGAAAAAAGTAGTACCGTTGGTTGAAAGAGGCCAGCCGGGAAGAGGTGTTCCGTCGTATTTATAGCCGAGATACTGACCCAGTCCGGCATTCGATGTGTTATCGTCGAAAATCAGTTCCGTGTGGTTGTCGTTATTAATGTCACCGAGAATGACCTGACTGTTAATAGCGTTGAAGGGTCCGATAGGAAAACCCGTCAGAGCGGCTCCGTTTTTGTTCCAGGCATACACGTAGTCCGCGGGAGACGCGCTCATAACCTGGTCTCCGACCGCGATATCAAGAATGTTATCGTTGTCAATGAATCCGACCGCGGGTGGACCGTAAACCCAGTTGCCTGTTTGTTTAGGCCAGCCCGATAAAATCGTTCCGTTGTTCTTTAAGATATAAACATAACCGCCGGCTCCCGAGACGTGCGTTCCGAATATAATTTCTCTCACGTTGTCGCCGTCAACGTCGGCAAGCACGGGAGAAGAATACGAATTAACGTCGCCGTTGGGCATCATAAATGGAAATCCCGGAATTGAATCTCCGCTCGCGTTCCAGGCGTAGAGTCCGGTGTATGATTCCATTACGATTTCAGGCGAGTTGTCGCCGGTAATATCGCCGACAGCGCAACTTGACGCGGGCACGTGACCCATCGCTTTCGGCCAGCCCGTGAGTATTGTTCCGTCATATTTGTAAACATACACCGAGCCGGTCGGATATGTTCTTTTATTGACTATAATTTCCATCTTGCCGTCATTGTTCATATCGGCGAGCACAGGAGACCTCGAACTGTATCCGTGGTTAATCGGGAAACCCGTGAGGGCTGTACCGTCACGTTTGTACGCGTATATATAACCGCCTGAAGTGAGCCCGTGATTGGTGACGACAATTTCTCCGTACCCGTCGCCGTCGATATCTCCGAACGCGGGCGAGCCCTCGAGACCGTACGACGCTACGGTTTTAGGCCATCCCGTAACGGGCGTACCGTCAAGGTTGAGCGCCTGAACGGTATACGCGATATTGATTACGATTTCAAGTTCGGGATCGCTGTCCATGTTGCAGAAAATGAAGCCTTCGAAAGTAGAGCCGCTGACGGAAACCGGAAACCCGGAAAACACGGGCAGGGAATCGGTTCCGAGTTTAATCGCTTTGTGGAGATTAAGCACCCTGTCGTAAACATTAATATTTCCCATTACGTCAGGCACGAATCTTCCGGACGATTTATAGTCCGTGATTTCCCGGTTTCCGGTTGTCGCGTTGAATCCTGAAAAAATAAATAAGGCGATGAGTAGAAATGCAAGTAATATAAATTTTTTCATATCAAAAAAATTATTTTATGGAAGATATTTGAATATACAATTGTAACAATTGCAAGTTGTGATTTACAAGTCAAATAGGAGACGGGAGAAGCGGGGGTAAACCGGGAATATTAACGGATGAGGGATTTGTAGAAAGAGGCATTTCAAGTCAAACCGTTAAAACGGTTGTTGTTTGTTTATCATCTGACCCACGGCTAAAGCCGTGGGCTAATTCGGAGAGATAATTTGTTGTCATTGAGCAATCATATAGATAAATTCCACAGAAATATTATTCTCTATTCCCGGTTACCGCATGCGGAAATAACGAATAAAAAATGCCGCGTTTATTTCTGCTTGCTAAGAAAATCCTTCAGGTCCTGTATCGTGCTTTCAAAAGTGAAAGCAGTCAGAATCTTATAGTAGTTCTCCTTGTCGATAGTTTTCGCATACGCGTTTTTCGCTATTTCGAGTTTTGTGTTCTCAAAAGTTATCGCAGAAATCAGTCTTTTGACCTGTTCAGCCGAAACGTAATTTTTTTCGAGCGCCATCGAAATCATTTCTTTCTTGTTGTCATCATAGGTGAGCGCGTTTACATTCGTCAGAAGTTCAGAAAACTCTTTATCGCTCATAAAGCCGTTGTTTTCCTCATCGTTGTATCTTCTGCCTTCGTGTGTTTTGTGAACGCATTTTCTGCAATATTCACAATCGCATTCGCAAATTTGTCTTCTTTCTTTATGGAAATACTGCTTGTAAACTTCGTATTTGAAGTCGGAATTTATGAACGCGAACGTACTCGATTTATAAGGGATCTCTATATCGCCCTCGAACACGGGATTAAGAGATGCTCTCACGCCGTCGAAAATCTTAACGTGGTATTTTCCTCCGCCGAGTTCGGTGTAAAACTCTTCCTGAAAATAACCGTAATCCTTTCCGTCGAGATCAACCGAAAACGGTCTGCCGTCGAAGAATGTGAGAGAAACGGTGGACTGGGAAAAAAGTGTACCGCAGAACAGAGTCGCGGCGATTAGCGGAATAAAAAATTTTGCTCTCATATTAATTAAGTTTAAAGTTTTTTACTTTATTGAAAATATCTTTGCTCGCTTTAGGTATCCATTGTCAATTCAGACGCGATGAACCGCGTAAGAGTTTTCATCAAGCCATTTTTTCGCTTCCCTGTATCCCGGGCAAAGTTCCGCAACACGCGCCCAGTATGACTTCGAATGATTCATTATTTCAGTATGAACGAGTTCGTGAATAATAAGGTAATCAATCACGAAATCAGGGCATAAAATCAGCCGCCAGTTTAATGACAGGTTTTTCTTCGCCGAGCACGTTCCCCATTTCGTCTTCTGACCGCGTATGAACAACCTGTTGTAAGAGAATCCGTGACGTTCCGCGGCTGTTTCCGTTTTGGCGGTCAGGTATTCAGCCGCGAATTTTTTATAAAAATTATATTTCGCCTGTGAATCGGAAATCAAATCAACACCTGATTGAACGGATTTTTCTTCCTTGCTGACGCGTATTTTTTTCTTCAAGCCCGGCTGTAAATCAAGCGTGTACGCGGTTCCGAAGAGCAGGAGTTCGTTTTCCCGCAAGTCAAAGACTTTTCTTCTCCGCGCGAAAGTTTCGAGATTCCTGTCAATCCATTTTTGCTTTTTAGAGATTATTTCAAGTATATGCTTTCCTGAAAAAAGGAAGGGCACGGTTATGCTCACGGTTAGGTCGTTTTGTATCTTTATTCTTACGCCGCGTGTCGCTTTTCTTTCGACGCGGTAGTTACTCGGTATTTCGAATGTGCCGTTCAATTTAGTAAAATAAAAAAAGGCTGTAATAATTACAGCCTTAATATTTTTCTTTCGAATTTTCTTTGTTAAGAGCATCCGCTCGTCGCGCCGCAACTCATGCACTTGAGGCACGTGCCGTTTCTCACCATCGTAACCTGCCCGCATTCCTGACAGATATCGCCCGTATATCCCTTCATAATCGCTTCTTCAATCTTCGCTTTATGTCCTCCATTTCCGTTCGGCGCCGCTACGATGCTTACGGGTATCGAATGGTCAACGGTCACCGAAGTCTCTTTCGGCGGTTTCACTTTTTCTTCTACGATTCTTTCGCTGTAAATTCTTTCCTCGTAATATTCAATGTCTTTTTCCTTGTCAAGTTTCGCGAGAGAGTCAACAGGGCTGATTCTGATTTCCTCGTCGGGAATGTGGGCAAGGTCGGTCCTGCTCAAATACGTCACGGCGAGTTCGCGGAAAATATAGTCAATAATAGACGTTGCCATCTTTATATTCGGGTTTCCGATTATGATACCGTTCGGTTCGAAGCGCGTATAAACAAAAGCATCGACGAATTCTTCGAGCGGGACGCCGTGCTGGAGTCCAAGCGAGACGGCAATCGCGAAGCAGTTCATCAGGCTTCTGAAAGCCGCGCCTTCGCGGTGCATGTCGACGAAGATTTCGCCCAACTGCCCGTTTTCGTATTCACCCGTTCTTATATAGACGGAATGGTTTCCGATTTTGGCTTTCTGAGTATATCCTTTTCTTCTGTAAGGAAGTTTTCTTCTCTTTGCAATGTACCTGTGAATTATTCTTTCGGCGACTTTAACTATATCGCTCGTCGCGGTAACCGTGATGTCCGATTTTTCCTCGAGTTCGAAATCGCCGAGTTCGTCCGCTATCCTGTTGAGAGGCTGCGAGAGTTTTGAGCCGTCCCTGTACAGGGCATTGGATTTCAAGCCGAGCGACCAGGACATCATATACGCCTTTTTCATATCCTCGACCGACGCCTGATTCGGCAGGTTGATTGTCTTTGAAATCGCGCCCGATATGAACGGCTGAGCAGCCGCCATTATTCTAATGTGGGCTTCGGGGGAGATATATCTCGTTCCTTTCTTGCCGCACTTCGAAGCGCAGTCGAAAATCGGATAATGCTCTTCTTTAAGATGCGGCGCGCCTTCTATTGTCATCGTTCCGCAGATGTAGTCGTTCGCTTCTTCAATCTGCTCTTTCGTATATCCGAGCGCCTTGAGAATGTTGAAGTTGAAATCATCCAACTGCTCGTCGGTGAATCCGAGAACGTTTTTGCAGAAAGAAGCGCCGAGAGTGTACTTATTGAAAGCGAAACTTATATCGAACACGCCGGGAAGGGATTTTTCAACCTGCTTAATCACTTCCATCGTGAAACCCTTATCGGAAAGGTTCTGCGGATTGATGTGAGGGCATCCGATTAAAGAGCCGTATCCCTTGGTGTATTTTATAATGTCGTCAATTTCGTTGTCCGAGTAGCCGAGTTTCTTCAGAGCGGGAGGAACCGACTCGTTAATAATCTTGAAGTAACCGCCGCCTGCGAGTTTTTTGAATTTAACGAGAGCGAAATCAGGTTCCACGCCCGTTGTGTCGCAGTCCATAAGCAGGCCTATCGTGCCTGTAGGAGCGATAACGGTAACCTGCGCGTTTCTGTATCCGAATTTTTCTCCGAGCGCGAGCGCTTCTTCGGCGTCCTTTCTTGCGGCGTCGAGAAGGTCGTCGTCAATACAGTATCTCTTGTTGATACCCATCGGGTTAATCGAGAGACCTTCGTATTCTTTCTTGTTCGCGTTGAAAGCCGCGCGCTTATGATTGCGAATCACGCGAAGCATGTTTTCGCGGTTCTCCTCGAATTTCGAGAAGGGACCGAGTTCGCGCGCCATTTCGGCTGAAGTGGCGTACGCTTTCATGTGAAGAATTGCCGTTATGCATCCCGTAAGTGAAAGCGCTTCGGGGGAATCGTAAGGGATTCCGAGTATCATTAATAACGCACCGAGATTCGCGTAACCGAGTCCCAGTGTTCTGTAATCGTAAGAAAGACTTGCAATCCTGCTGCTCGGGAACTGCGCCATAAGGACGCTTATTTCGAGCACGACCGTCCACAGTCTTGCCGCGTGCCTGAACGCTTCCACGTTGAATTTCTCGGATTCGAAATCATAGAACTTCACGAGATTCAGAGATGCGAGGTTGCATGCAGTATCGTCGAGGAACATATATTCGCTGCACGGGTTCGACGCTTTGATTTCGCCTCCCGCGGGGCAGGTATGCCATTCATTAATTGTTGTATGGAACTGAATACCCGGGTCAGCGCAGGCCCAGGCGGAATAAGAGATATCATCCCAGAGTTTTCTTGCCTTTAAAACTTTCGCGGGTCCGGGCGCCCTGTTCTCCGCTTTCGATTTCTGTAATTCCGTTCTCCAGTATAGGTTCCAGTCGCTGTCCATTTCGACGGCTTTCATAAAATCGTTCGTAGCGCGCACGCTGTTGTTAGAATTCTGCCCTGATACGGTAACATAAGATTCAGAATTCCAGTCGGTATCGTACGTCGGGATGAAAATTTCCCTGAACCCGAGTTTCGCGAGTTGAATCACTCTTTCGATGTAATTCTCGGGAATGTATGCTCTGCGCGCGTCCCTGACCGCCTGAGCGAGAACCTTGTTCGTCGCTTTGTTCGTGCCGTCGTTCTCGGGATGAACGCTGTCGCAGGCGGACAGTATTTTATTAAGATGATAGTTGAGGGTTTTGGAGCCCGCCACGAGCGCGGCTACTTTTTCCTCTTCAACAACTTTCCAGTTTATAAACTCTTCGATGTCAGGATGGTCGAGGTCAAGCACGACCATCTTCGCGGCTCTTCTAGTAGTGCCGCCCGATTTAATTGCTCCCGCGCTTCTGTCTCCTATTTTGAGAAAGGACATAAGCCCTGACGATTTTCCGCCGCCGCTAAGGTTTTCTCCCGAGCCTCTTATACCGGAAAAATTCGAGCCTGTACCCGAGCCGTACTTGAACAGTCTCGCTTCCCTCACCCATAAATCCATAATGCCGCCTTCGTTAACGAGATCGTCAGTTACAGATTGAATGAAGCAAGCGTGCGGCTGACAGTGAGAGTACGCGTCTGTCGAGCGTGTCAATTCACCGGAATCGGGGTCAACGTAAAAATGACCCTGCGAGGGACCGGTAATACCGTAAGCCCAGTGAAGACCCGTATTGAACCATTGAGGCGAATTCGGGGCGGAAAACTGCATAGCAAGCATAAAAAACAGTTCATTATAGAAGTTTTTCGCGTCTTCATCCGAATCGAAGTATTTGTATTTCCATCCCCAGTACGTCCAGCAGCCTGCGAGTCTGTTAAATACCTGCCGCGAATCGTACTCGCCCGAATACAATTCTTTTTCGTCAAGAACGTTCAGACGAACGGAATCGATTTCGCTTCTTTGAAGCCACTCGGGCACTCCTTCTTCAAAAACTTTTTTTAATGACTTCGGAACACCGGCTTTGCGGAAATATTTTTGCGCGATAATATCGGTAGCAACCTGCGACCAGTGTTTTGGAACAATAACATTGTTCATTTCGAAGACAACGGAACCGTCGGGGTTACGGATAATGGATGAGCGTTTATCGTATTCTATATCGTTGATTGAGCGTGAAGTTGTAAAGTAATTTTTAATCCTCATTGTAATCTGTACCTGTTGTTTTCCCCTAGTAAAATGTTTAAGTTATTTTAAAG
>DATMXZ010000103.1:0-4756 GCA_035561235.1 Ignavibacteria bacterium | reverse complement strand
TATCCAAACTTAGATTTATTATCCTGCTGCTGTTTATAACGGCAGCAGGAACTTTTTCCTTCGGACAGCAGGAGGGAGACAGAATTATCGCTGTCGTCGGCAACGACGTAATTCTCGAATCCGACCTTCAGTATCAGTTGCAGGTATACGCCAAACAGAATCAGGTGACAAACGTCAACCAGCAGATTATTCAACAGATTTTTCAGCAAATGCTGACGGACAAAATCATTCTCGCGAAAGCGGAACAGGACAGCGTAACCGTGAAAGACGAGGAAGTGAATAAGGAACTCGACTACAGGCTGAAGTCTATCGTCGAACAGGTCGGCTCGGAGGAAAGAATTCAGGAAATATACGGAATGCCACTCGTCAAAATCCGTCTGATGCTGAAAGACGATCTCGTAAAATCGATGAAAACCAATAAACTGAAGAGGAAAAAATTCGGCAATCCCGTAAAAGTGTCGGACAAAGAGGTAAGGGATTTCTACACCGAGTTTAGAGACAGCATTCCATCAGTACCGGAAGAATTCGAACTCGCGCATATTTATCTGGCGAGAAACCTCACTCAGGGCGAGAAACTCATGGCGAAGGAAAAAGCGCTCATAATTCTCGACAGCATTAAATCCGGAGTTGATTTCTCGGAACTGGCAAAAAGGAATTCAGACGACAAGGGCTCCGCGCTCAACGGCGGCGACCTCGGTTTCGCCAAGAAAGGCGTTTTCGTTAGAGAGTTCGAGGAAACGCTTTTCACTCTTAATGTCGGAGAAGTATCGAACGTGGTCGAGACCGAATACGGATATCACATAATTAAACTTCTTGAAAAGAAGGGCGAACAATGCCGCGGACAGCATATTCTCGTGGCATTTAAGAAACTCGAATCATCCGACCTTGAAACTATAAATAAACTTCTCGGAATAAGGGACAGCATTTCATCCGGGAGACTAACTTTCGAGGAAGCCGCGAAGAAATATTCACAGGACCCCGAATCAGCGGTTAAGGGCGGCTATCTCGGATTCATTCCTGTTGATAAACTCGACAGCGCGTATATCGACGCTTTGAAAGATCTGGAAATCGGCGGCGTCTCAAAGCCCGTTAGGTCGGGAACAGACAGGGATTACGGCTATGAACTGGTTCTCCTGAAAAGCAAATCGGAGCCGCATCCGATATCACTCGACAGGGATTTCGAAAGAATCAGAAAGTTCGCTCAGGTGTACAAGGAAAATAAGGCGTACGACGAATGGATAGAAGAACTTAAAAAATCAGTTTACGTCGACGTTAAATTCTGATGAATGAATATTTTTCAGTCAGGATTGTACGGTTATTTACTGTTTGCCTTATTACTCGGGATATCCGCGGTTGTTTCAATACTGTACTACAGAAAATCTGAACTATCAAAATTTAAAAAAGCGTTGCTGGTTCTTATGAGAGCCGCATCGCTTTTTCTTATTATTGCTCTGCTTCTCAATCCATTCTTGAATTTAACGAACGTATCTGAAAAATCTGGAGCAGACATCATTCTAATTGACAACAGCAGGAGCCTGACAATTGAGAACAGATTCGGCGAACTTCATCAGGCAGCCGGCAGGATCAAAAAATTTTCTTCGAATTACAGGACCTTCACTTTCGCGAGCGGATTTCTCGGAGAAATAAAAGATGAGAACTACTTCAGCGGCTCGCCTGTCAGAACATACTCAAGCAGCCTCGCAGCCGCTCTCGAGGAAATTTACTCGATGCCGAAAGATTATTCCGTTAACTCAGTAACCGTCATATCGGACGGCATACTTGAAAAAAGCGGCTCTCTCATCCCGGCTGCGAAAAAATTCGGAGCGCCTTTTTATTATCTCCTCATCGGAGATACGGCACAGAAAAACGACCTTGTTTTAAACAAGGTATTCTTCAACCGGAATGCGTTTGTCGGCAGCACATCCACCGTTAAAGTGCTGGTTAGTTCATACGGCTATTCTGATAACATCAGGGTAAGACTGTTCGAAGAAAACATGCTTAAAGAAACAAAAGAGGTTTTGACCAATAACTCGTCAACGGAATATTCCGCGGAATTCAGAGTATCATCTTCTTCGACTGGAATAAAAAAGTACAGCGTGCGCATTGACACTCTCGGCGGTGAAATCACCGCATTCAATAACAGCAGAGATTTCTTTATAAAATACATAGACAACAAGTTCAATGTACTCGCGGTCGCCGGAAGCCCCGGCGCCGATTTATCCGCGCTTAAGCAGGCGCTCTTAAAAACAGATAACTTTAAAACGGATTTATATGTTCAGAAATCGCTTGATTCTTTCTACGAAGGAGTTCTTCCGCCTTTAAACGCGTATGATGCCGTGATACTTTCAGGTTTCCCGCTTGCAGGCACTGACAATAAAATTACAACGCAAATCTCGGCGGAAATAGAAAAAAAAGGCATTCCGGTAATTTTCCTCAACGCTTCAAACACGGGATATGAGAACCTGAGACAATTCGAAAAATTTCTTCCGTTTACCGTGGCCGCTAGTAAAGACTTACCTTACCTGAGCACGGTACGGGTGCCGAACTATGATTTTCCAGAGCAGCCGGAATCTGTAAGAAAAATCAATCTGCTGCCCGCTGCTTTTTATTCGAAGAGTACTTTCAGCCCGAAGCCGGGAGCAGAAACTCTGGGCTTTACTTCTACGGGCAACGAGCCCGCGATACTCTTTTATAACGACGGTAAGACAAAATCCGCAGCGTACCTCGGCTATGGTTTTTATAAATGGTCGCTCAATGCAGGACAGAACACGGGAAATATGCTTCAGAATCTCGTTTCCGTGCTTTTCAACCTCGTACTGAACGAAAATAAATTCAATAAATTCACACTCCGGACGGATAAAGACAATTTCGCTGTTTCGGAACCTGTTGAAATTAAAGCATTTACCGGAAATACTAACACCTCAATATCGTCGGTAAGAATGAAAATAACGGGAAAGAATTCATCCGATGTTATTGACATGCAGAAAATTGATGAGGGGGTTTATTCGGCTGTATTCACTCCTTCCTATGAATCGGACTTTACAGCCGAAGGGATTCTCTTCGTAAACAATCAGGCTGCGGCAAGTGATGTAATCAGATTCACTTCCGGCATTCCTGTTGAAGAGTATATTGTAACCAAACCATCTGATGATGTTCTTAAAACCCTCTCTGCAAGCACCGGCGGCGTCGACATTAAAAAGTTTGACAAGGACAAATTCGAAAGCCTGAATAAAGACCTGATGAAGGAATCTTACACGGGCAAAATGCTTTTCAGGGACTCGGTTATCCTGCTTCTCGCTATTATTTTTTTACTATCTCTTGAATGGTTCCTGAGAAAACGGTTTAATCTGCCGTAACGCATTATGGTTGATTAATTTTTTGTTTATTCATATTTTATACTTTAACATTCGCATAATGAAAAGCACTTTTAAAATATTATTGGTTCTCTTACTGCTCTTGCTTGGTTCACAGGCATTTTCACAACAATACTGGCTGAGCATGAACAGCCCCGTCAACCTTCACCTCAAGCGGGTATGTTTTCTTGACAGCAATAACGGCTGGATATGCGGTGATTCAGGTCTGATTATGAAAACCACAAACGGCGGACAGAACTGGATAAGGCAAAATACCAAAATCGATTATTTGATACACGACATCTTTTTTATTAATAAAAGACTCGGCTGGGCTTTATCCTGGAACATATTCAATCCCAATCCGCCCTACGGCACATTCGTATTGAAGACTACAGACGGCGGAGCAAACTGGGACACCACACATTTCCCATCTGAAAACGTTTACATACGCACTGTCTATTTTCAGGATTCTCTTTACGGTTTCATGGGCGGTACATTCAGAAATATTATGAGGACCACTGACGGAGGCGCAAACTGGCTGGACGTTCAGATAGACTCCCTGCTCGTGATGTATTTCCCCGTAAATAATTTTACTTTTTACAGCAACAACTACGGTTATGCAAGCGGAGGACAGATAGATTTTGCGGGAGTCGTATGGAGAACTACTAACCGGGGTGTCAGGTGGACACCCGCGCTCGTCGCGGCTGAGCCTACCTGGAACGTTCATTTCCTCGACTCGATGCGGATAATAGGAATGACCGGCGACTTTGAGTATGGTCCGAGCCTTATTAATACCACAAACGCAGGAGCCTCCTGGAAATACTTTTATCTCGGGCTTTTCGGCTTTCCGTCCGAGATGGCGTACAGGACAGAATACGACGCCTGGACACCGCTCGGCTTCTCTCAAAGGTTCATGCATTCTGTCGATTCGGGTTATACCTGGGTCGAAGTCGAGACCCCTGATTCCGCAGTCGTCAACCATGTTATTTTTACAGACCCTCTGCACGGGTATGCGGTCTGCGAAGACGGGAAAATTCTAAAGTTCAATTCCGCTGTGATAGGGATTGGAAACAATACGTCTGAAGTTCCTGATAAGTTCCTTTTAAATCAGAATTATCCGAATCCGTTTAATCCTCTGACGAATATTACTTACGAACTTAAATCCAACAGTTATGTCTTGCTTGATATTTACGATATCAACGGGCGATTCGTCAGAAAACTTTATGACGGTTACCAGAATTCCGGAAAATACAAACTTAAGTTTGACGGCGGTAATCTCTCCTCGGGAGTTTATTTCTACAGGATTACCGTAAGGGACCTGACGGGCAAATCGAACAAGTTCGTTACGGAAACGAAAAAAATGCTGTTGGTAAAATGATATTCAATTATTGATTATTACGCCG
>DATMXZ010000102.1:0-8082 GCA_035561235.1 Ignavibacteria bacterium | reverse complement strand
AATATATGCTGGTGAATTACGATTACCGTATTATTAATTTCGATAAACTCACTTACGCGGGTAATCTTGAAAACCTCACTGACATTGAGAAACACAAGAATTACGCTTTTGTGAAGGGAGATATTTGCGATGCGGACATTGTTGAAAAAGCGCTTAACGATTTTGATGTTGACACTCTCGTGAATTTCGCAGCCGAGTCGCACGTTGACAGGAGCATACTCGGACCTAAAGAGTTTATAGTAACTAACGTGATAGGAACGCAGACGCTCCTCGAAGCGGCAAGAAAGAAAGATATTGAAAAATATCTTCAGGTTTCGACTGACGAAGTTTACGGGTCTCTTCCCGAAGACAGGCCCGACCTGAAGTTTACAGAACTGAATCCGATAACTACAAACAGCCCTTATTCGGCATCCAAGGCTTCGGCTGACCTACTCGTGAACGCGTATTATCATACTTTTAAAATGCCTGTTCTGACTACAAGGTGTTCGAATAACTACGGTCCGTACCAGTTCCCTGAGAAGTTAATTCCATTGATGATAGCAAAAGCCATTGACGGCGAAAAACTGCCCGTGTACGGCGACGGCAGGAATGTCAGGGACTGGCTTTACGTAGAGGACCACTGCTCAGCAATATGCGAAGTCCTGCATAAAGGCAAAACCGGCGGTGTTTATAACATCGGCGGCAATAACGAATGGTTTAACATAGACATAGTTAAAATAATACTAAGGCTTCTCGGAAAATCGGAAGAGCAGATAAATTACGTGAAAGACAGACCCGGACACGACAGGAGGTATGCAATTGATTCATCGAAGATAATGAACGAACTCGGCTGGAAACCCGCGCATCAGTTCGACGGCGGAATTGAGAAGACCGTGAAATGGTACGTAGAGAATGAAAACTGGTGGAGGCGCATTATGAAAGGCGATTACCTGAAATATTATGAACAAAACTATTCAGTCAAACTGAAGTAGTTTTGGTTTGAAAAATATTTATAGAAATTTTATTTTAATGCTTAATTTTAAAAAATATGTCAATAAAAGTCGAAAATCTCAGTAAGTTTTACGGCACTCAGCAAGCCGTGAAAGACATATCGTTCGAGGTTAAAACCGGCGAGATAGTGGGATTTCTCGGTCCGAACGGAGCCGGGAAATCAACAACGATGAAAATGATTACCACATATCTTACTCCCAACAACGGGAGTATTTTAGTTAATGATATCGACGCGCAGGAGAATCCAATCGATGTCAGACGCAAAATCGGATATCTGCCCGAACAAAATCCTCTTTATCAGGAAATGAACGTGGTTGATTATCTGAATTACACCGCCGAACTTCAATCGGTGCCAAAGGAAAGTATTCCCGATGCAGTGAAAAAAATGATAAAGGTCTGCGGTCTTGAGGATGTAAAGCACAAGGACATTAGCGAATTGTCTAAAGGTTACAAGCAAAGAGTCGGATTGGCGCAGGCAATGATACACAATCCCGACGTGATACTGCTTGACGAGCCTACGTCAGGCCTTGACCCTAACCAGATAATTGAAATAAGGAAACTCATTCGGGATCTCGGAAAGCACAAGACCTTAATGCTGTCGACGCATATATTGCAGGAAGTACAAGCTACGTGCGACAGGGTTATTATAATAAACAACGGTGAAATTGTAGCCGACGGGACAACGGATTCACTGCAAAAGAGTTTTCAGGGACAGTTGAACATTCACCTTATAATAAAGAAAGACCCGAAATACGGCAGGGAAAAACTTATCTCCGCCCTCGAGACGATTAAGAACGCTGAAAAAGTTAAAGTTATTTCGGACGACGAAAATTCCTGGACGGTTGACCTTACGGCGACAAAGGGAATCGATGTGAGAGAAGAAATATTCAAAAAAATAGTTTCCCTTGAAATGGTTCTGCTTGAACTGCATCAGGATGAAACATCGCTTGAAGATATATTCAGAAAACTAACGACCTGATAAAAATATGAAAAACAGTTTAACAATATTTAAAAGAGAACTCAAATCGTACTTTACTTCACCGGTCGCGTACATAATTATAGTCGTGTTTTTAATTATTACCGGCTGGTTTTTCACGAGCAACCTTTTTGTCGCGGGCGTGATTACGATGAGGAGCGTATTCGACATCGTTCCTTTCATACTGCTGTTCTACATTCCCGCGATATCGATGAGAACATTTTCAGAGGAAAAGAAATCCGGAACTATCGAACTTCTTCTTACGAAGCCGATTTCGGATTTCGAAATTGTTATCGGAAAATTCCTGTCAACGTTGACGCTCGCGGCTCTGACGCTCGTTCCGACTATAGTTTACGTAATTAGCCTCAAGACGCTCGGACCCGTGGATTTCGGCTCGATAATCAGCGCGTACATCGGACTCGTTCTGATGTCGGGAATTTACGTCAGCGTAGGTCTGTTCGCTTCGTCACTGACAGAAAATCAGGTGGTCGCGTTCATCGTCAGTTTCCTTGTAATTTTCATCCTGTTCATGCTGAACAAAATTCTCGTGTACGTACCCGCTCCGCTGGTGTCGATGCTCGAGTACATAAGTTCGGATTATCATTTCAGCAGCATAGCAAGAGGCGTGTTGGACACGAAAGACCTAATTTATTACTTTAGCGGTATGAGCATTCTGCTCTTATTAACTAAAACTTCTCTGGAAAGCAGGAAGTGGTAAACTAAAAACAATTTTGAGATGAACAAAAAAGATATTAAAAAAGATACTTTAATAAGATTAGCCGTAATAATCGGAATAATAATAGCGGTCAACGTGATATCCAGCAGGGTATTCACGCGCATCGACTTAACGAAGAACAAATCCTACACGCTTTCTCCGATCAGCAAGGAAATCGTGGGAAATCTCGGAGATAAACTTATTATAAAGGCTTTCTTCAGTGACAATCTTCCCGCGCCATACAACACGCTCAGAAGGCAGGTCCAGGACATGCTCAGCGATTACCGTTCCTATTCCAAGGGCAATCTGAACTACGAGTTCTATAACCCGATTGGTGAAGACGAAAACGACGAATTGCAGAAAGAAGCGCAGAGATACGGAATACAGCCGGTTCAGGTTCAGGTAATTGACAATGACAAACTTGAGGTGAAGAAAGCGTATCTCGGAATGGTGCTTCTGTATGAAGGAAAGCAGGAGGTTCTTCCTGTAGTTCAGACTGTTAACAATCTCGAATATGATTTAACGAGCACGGTAAAGAAGATTACGACCGAGAAAAAGAAAAAAATAGGATTTCTGCAGGGACACAGTGAATACGATTACACGAAGTTCCAGACTATAAACAACGTTCTGTCGGTTCAGTACGACCTGATTAACGTTGATCTTAACAAGAACAGGATAATTCCTGAAGATGTGACGGGACTGATTGTGATGGGAACAAAGAGCGACCTTCCCGAATGGCAGTTGTACATTATCGACCAGTACATTATGAAAGGCGGCAATGCCGCATTCTTGATGAACAAGGTAGTTCCGAATTTCCAGCAACAGATGGTTATCGGCGATCCCGTGAAGACCAATCTCTTTGATTTGATGGCGAGTTACGGTTTCGTTATTGAGAACAATCTCATAAGGGACTTGCAGTGCGCCTCCGTACAGGTTCAGTCGCAGATTGGCATTCCCATGTCGATTAACTATCCGTATTTTCCGAACGTGACTAATGTAAATCAGGATGTAGCGGCATTCAAGAACATCAAATCAGTTGTGCTTTCGTTCGTAAGTTCGCTTGACCTGAGCGCAGCCGCTTCGAAGAATTTGAAAGTTACCCCGATGCTGACAACATCCGATAAATCAGGCAAGGCGGAAGGATTTTACCTTCTCAATCTTGAGCAATTCCAAAACATGAAGAAATCGCAGGCAGATTCGATGTTCAATTCGAAAGGATTCATTGTCGGCGCGCTTTATGAAGGAAACTACAACAGTTATTTCGCGGGTAAGCCAGTTCCGCAGGACACAAATCCGCAGACAACTCCGATAACAGGAGAGACGATTAACGCTTCACAGAAACCATCGAAGATAATCGTCGTGGGTGACGCGGACTTTGCGAACGAGGAATCACGTCCTCCGAAAGACAACATAACTTTCTTCATAAACATGGTAGATTTTCTTGCGGACGACATCGGACTGACGCAGATTAGGAGCAAGGACGTATCCGAGGCTCCGATTGAGGAGACCTCCGACGCAAGCAAGAAGTTTATTAAGTATTTCAACCTCATATTTCCACCTGCGGCGGTGCTGCTGATAGGTGTGTTTATCTGGAACAAACGCAAATTAAAAAAGAAAGCATTACAGTCTAAATAATATGAAGAATAATAAAAACCTGTATATACTCGTAGCGGTTTTCGTGGTTCTGGTTGTTGTTGCTTACTTATTGACAGCGGAACGGGGAACCAGGACAACAACATTTAAACTCGAGGAGAAGTTATTTGTAATCGATTCAGCGTCTGTCGATAAATTCGAAATCGACAGGAACGGAAAGAAAGTGGTTTTGCAAAAAACAGGAGGCAAGTGGAACCTAACTTCGCCGGTCAATTATTCCGCAATGGATAAATTCGTAAACGACGCGATTTATACGATAAAGAATTACAAAATTACCAGCAAGGTATCCGATAATCCCTCAAACAAGGACAAGTTCGGATTTAACGATACTAACGCGACGCGGGTTGCCGTATATCAGGGAGGTGTTCTGGCGGGTCAGTTTGTCATTGGCAGCGCCGGTCCCGGAAACGCGCAGGCATACCTTAAAAAAACAGACGGAAATGAAATCCTGCTCGCCGAGGATTTCGTCTGGAGTTATGTGGTGAAGACTGATCTCGACGAATGGCGCGATAAACTAATCGTGTCGATTCCGAGGGGTTCTGTGAAATCAATCGAGTTTGTATCAAAAGATGATGGATACACCGTGACGGCGGATTCCCTGGGAAAGTTTTTTATCGGAAAGGACTCGGTATCGGGAGCGCTTGACGGAGTATTGAATCTTTTGCAGAATTACAGCACGCAGTTCTTTAAGGACACTGTTCTCGCAGAAGCGGGTAATCCGGATTATCTTGTCAGGATTGAGCATAAGAACGTGACCGAACTGAAATTCTATAAGTA
Source organism: Ignavibacteria bacterium (assembly GCA_035561235.1). GTDB lineage: Bacteria > Bacteroidota > Ignavibacteria > Tepidaquicellales > Tepidaquicellaceae > CAIKZJ01. Next base: position 2,971 of record DATMXZ010000102.1, on the reverse strand, counting down.
CATCGATACTGAGACAATAAAAAGATACCTTCTTCAGGTAACGGGTACGCTTCAGATATTTGAGATGGACGAGAATTACGTAAAACAGATATTCAAGACAAAGAAAGAAATGCTGGGTAAGAGTTGATTCTGACATTATCCGTGAGTATTTTACTTTGGCTTGTTTGTTTTGTTTAAAATAGATTGTTTTAAAGAAGATTAAAATAATTTAATGCTATCACTGATAATCTTAATATTATTGAGTTACCTGACAGGCGCGATACCATTTGCCTATATTATAGGGAAGATATTCAAGGGCATCGATATCAGAAAGTTCGGAAGCGGGAATCTCGGTTCTACTAACGCCTTTCGGGTTCTCGGCATCGGTTACGGAATTCTGGTGCAGTTGCTCGATATAGGTAAGGGATTGTTTGTCGTGCTGGTTCTTTCGAATATAATGTACGACCACCTGCCATTCAGCAACGTTACCCCGTTCGAGGACATCACGCTTGTTAAGATTATTGCGGGAGTATCGGCTGTTATAGGGCATACGTATTCTATCTTTGTCGGATTCAAGGGCGGTAAAGGCATTAACACCGCTCTCGGAATGCTAATATCTCTTTCTCCTGTAGAGATTTCTGTTAGCGCGGGATTTTTCGTACTGATACTTTTGTCGTCCGGTTACGTTTCATTAGGCTCGATTGTCGCGTCATTTGTATTCCCGATGACAATGTTCATAAGAGAAAACATTTTCAACGTTGAGATATACGGATACAAGACGTTAATATTTTTCAGCATTGCTGTTTCGGTTTTTTTAATTTATAATCACAGGGACAACATCTGGAGGCTTCTGAGAGGAAACGAAAACAGGTTCGACAAACTCTGGAAGATAAGATGGTTTTACATTAAGGCGCCTTTAAGAAAAAAAGATTAAAAGTGAAAATATCAGTTTTAGGAGCAGGCGGGTGGGGAACTACACTCGCCATTTTATTATACAGGAACGGCCACAGCGTAACGCTGTGGGAGTATGACAAGGACTATGCGGAAACCCTGAAGGAGTACAGGGAGAATTTCTATTATCTGCCTAAAGTAAAAATCCCGCGTCAGATGCACATAACGAGTGATGCGGAGGAGGCATTAAACGGCAGAGACATTTTGTTATTTGCCGTTCCGACTCAGTACATAAGAAACAGTTTCGAAGATATGAAAGGTTTTGACCTTACGCGCTCTGTTGTAATGAGCGCGTCAAAGGGCATTGAAATCGGAACATATCTTCTAGTCTCGGATATTCTTACGGACGTATTCAAAGTAAAGAAAAGCAAACTCGCCTGCATATCAGGCCCTTCGCACGCGGAGGAAGTTTCTCGCAGGATTCCGACAACTGTAACCTGTGCGGCTTATGATATCAAAACAGCGTCGCATCTGTCGAAAATTTTTTCTAACGATTACTTCCGTGTATATTCAAACAACGACCTCGTAGGAACTGAACTCGCAGGCGCTTTAAAGAACATAATAGCGATAGCGGCGGGAATTTCAGACGGGGCGGGATTCGGAGACAACACGAAGGCCGCTTTAATGACGAGGGGAATGCGCGAAATAATGCGTCTTGGAATGAAACTCAAAGCGAAGAAAGAAACATTCTTCGGGCTGGCCGGAATCGGAGATTTAATAGTAACGTGTTCTTCGAAGCATTCGAGAAACAGATACGTTGGAGAACAGATTGGGCGGGGGAAGAAACTCGGCGTTGTATTGAGAAAAATGAAGATGGTTGCGGAGGGAGTGCCGACTACGAGGTCGGCGTATGAATTATCGAAGCGGTTTGGCATAGAACTGCCGATAACAGAGGTAGTTTACAGGATTTTGTTCAAAAACACGACACCTCACAATGGAATGCTGGAATTGATGAGAAGGAAGTTGAAGACGGAGCACGAAATTAAAGATTATCATTTGACTTGACTTTTATTGTATGGATTATTCAATTGCAAAAGAGAAGTTAGAAAAAAGTTGAAATTTGAGAAATAAATGTATTGACTTTTCGCAAGAAAGTCTCTATATTTGTATTTTACACAAAATTAGAAACAAGTTCTTTAACAAATAACGAACCCAAAAATACACAAAGAGTATAAAGTAGTGCGATCCGGGATTAAGAATCAAAGTAGTCTAAATCATAAGTTTGATTTACTACGGAGAGTTTGATCCTGGCTCAGGACGAACGCTGGCGGCGTGCTTAATACATGCAAGTCTACGATTTTTAAAGTAGCAATATTTTAAAGAGAGTGGCGCACGGGTGAGTAACACGTAGGTAATCTGCCTTTAGGTCTGACACAACTCGTCGAAAGACGGGCTAATATCAGATAACGCAGCGATCCGGCATCGGATTGTTGTCAAAGCTTCGGCGCCCAAAGATGAGCCTGCGGTCCATTAGGTAGTTGGCGGAGTAACGGCCCACCAAGCCAACGATGGATAGCTGGTCTGAGAGGATGATCAGCCACACTGGAACTGAGACACGGTCCAGACTCCTACGGGAGGCAGCAGTAAGGAATATTGCTCAATGGCCGAAAGGCTGAAGCAGCAACGCCGCGTGAAGGATGAAGGGTCTTTGGCTTGTAAACTTCTGTAAAAGGGGAAAAATAATCCCGCAATGCGGGACTTGATTGTACCCTTAAAGTAAGCCCCGGCTAACTACGTGCCAGCAGCCGCGGTAATACGTAGGGGGCAAGCGTTATCCGGAATTATTGGGCGTAAAGAGTGCGTAGGTGGTTTTGTAAGCGCGGGGTGAAAGGCTATGGCTCAACCATAGTAAGCCTTGCGAACTGTAAGACTTGAGTGCAGGAGAGGAAAGCGGAATTCCTAGTGTAGCGGTGAAATGCGTAGATATTAGGAGGAACACCAGTGGCGAAGGCGGCTTTCTGGACTGTAACTGACACTGAGGCACGAAAGCGTGGGGAGCAAACAGGATTAGATACCCTGGTAGTCCACGCTGTAAACGATG
>DATMXZ010000101.1:0-2658 GCA_035561235.1 Ignavibacteria bacterium | reverse complement strand
TTCGTCAGACTGAGAATTCTTATAACTTTTTGAATTGAAACAAATCCTGCGTCTACAGACTTGTACGGTCGGTCAAAGGACAATTCCCCTGTGTCTTAATCGCAAACGCGTTTCTTATTGCTCTTAATTAATTCTATGATTAATTTTAAACAGAAAATCATTTATCATCTATGACCCTCAGAGAGAATAAAGCCGCGGAGTCATTCAAATCAGGTATGAACTGTGCGCAATCGGTACTCACAACGTTCTCGGATGAACTCCTGCTGAATGCGGGTGACGCTGAAAGAGTCGCGTCCGCTTTCGGCGGGGGAATGGGACGGCTGCAGGAGAAGTGCGGCGCTGTCACGGGCGCATTTATTGCAATTGGCTTGCATTGCAGCAATAAGTCTTCTAACGCTAAAGAAAGAAAGGAAAAGATTCATATGCTTGTGCAGGAATTCAACGCGAAGTTCAACGTGATTCACGGTTCTACAATTTGCCGCGAACTGATGGGATGCGACCTGAATACCGAAGAGGGAAAAAAATATGCGGTTGAAAATAAACTTCGCGATAATGTCTGCCTGCCCTGCGTCACAACTTCGGTTAAATTGTTGAATGAAATGCTCGGATTATAATTCAAGACCATGAGAAAAGTTTACCTGATTTTTATCTTCGCGCCATTGTTTTTTTTCGTGAAAGATTCTTCCGCGTCTGACACTACGAAGGTGCTTTTTCTCGGAAACAGTTACACGTACGCTAACAATCTGCCTGATTTGTTCGGTAACCTTGCGAAGTCCGCAGGCAAAAACGTTTTGACAGGTATCTCTGCTCCCGGCGGTTATATGCTCGAAAATCACAAAACGGACGAAACGTCACTCGGTCTGATTAGGCAGGGAGGCTGGGACTTCGTCGTTCTTCAGGAACAGAGCCAGGCGCCGACGATTGAGCATTACCGTTACAACAGCATGTATCCGTCGGCGGGTTTTCTCGACAGCCTGATTAAGTTAAATAATCTTCACACCTGTTTCTTCATGACCTGGGGAAGACAGAACGGAGGTCAGCAGTGCATCGATTCTTTTTGCAGCCCCGTCTTCACGAATTTCTTTCACATGCAGGATTCCCTTAAATCAGCGTACTCGGAAATTTCGTTTATGCTGAACGCGGTACTTTGTCCCGTCGGGGAGGCCTGGCGGAAAGCAAGGCTGCTGCAGCCGGGTATTGATCTCTGGGAATCTGACGAAAGCCACCCGACAATTAAAGGCTCTTACCTCGCCGCCTGCGTCTTTTATGCGAAAATTTTTAACCTTAGTCCGGTCGGGCTTTCATACATAGGAACGCTCTCTCAGGCGGACGCGTTGTTTTTGCAGAACTGCGCGTACCAGACTATCATATCGGTTAGCAATGAATCAGGAATGTTAGCAGGATTCGAATTGTTCCAGAATTATCCAAATCCGTTCAACGGAAGAACAAGAATAAATTTCAGTTTGAAAATCGCGTCATATCCAATAATAATAGTATCAGACATAGCAGGAAGAATCGTGTCTCGTGAAATTCTCGGATACAGGGTCCCGGGAAATTTCAATTTAATATTGGACCTGAATGGTTTCCCGAGCGGCGTGTATTTTTACACTCTCGTCGCGGGGAATGAGCGGATTACAAGAAAGATGCTGATGGTGAAGTGATCTTATCCCGGTATCATGCCCGATTAAGAACGTCTGGGTCTCTGTACAATACCGCAAAGTGTATTTCGAACTTCAAAAATCAAGTTTCGATAGTTTTTTCCTTGCTGCATTAAAGTCCGTCATTATTTCATCAATAATTTCTTTGGCAGATTGAATTTTATCTATGTGCGCGGAAATCTGTCCTATCTCAAGTTCTCCGTTTTCCAAATCGCCTTCGAACATGCCTTTCTTCGCGCGTCCTTTACCGAGAATTGCCCGGAGTTCCTCAGCCGTGGCGCAGGAGTTTTCCGCCTTCTCTATATCTTCGAAAAACTTATTCTTGAGAAGCCGCACGGGAACTACTTTTTTCATCATCAGTTTGGTGTCGCCTTCCTTTGCATCTATGATTTTTCGCTTGAAAGATTCGTGCGCCGATGATTCAAGCGAGGCCGCGAATCTCGTCCCAATCTGAACCCCGTCGGCTCCGAGCGCGAATGCAGCAACCATCGCTCCTCCCGTCGCGATTCCGCCTGCAGCAATTATTGGAAGGTCAACGGTTTTTCTTACTATTGGAATCAGAGTCATTGTTGTGGTTTCTTCCGCGCCGTTGTGTCCGCCCGCTTCGAATCCTTCCGCTACTATCGCGTCAACTCCCGCGTCCCTGCATTTCAGGGCGAATTTCGAACTCGCGACAACGTGTACAACTTTTATGCCTTTGTTCTGAAGTGTCCCTGTGTATTTTGACGGACTTCCCGCTGACGTGAATACTATCTTCACTCCCTCATCGATTATTATGTCCATTATCTTGTCCATTTCGGGATAAAGAAGCGGGACATTAACACCGAAAGGATTGCCCGTTCCTTTCTTGCACTTCCTTACGTGTTCAAGAAAAGTATCGGGGTGCATAGAACCCGCTCCTATCAATCCGAGCCCGCCCGCGTTGCTCACTGCCGATGCCAGTTTCCAGCCGCTGCACCATACCATTCCCGCTTGTATAATTGGGTATTTAATATTAAAT
>DATMXZ010000100.1:0-6219 GCA_035561235.1 Ignavibacteria bacterium | reverse complement strand
ATGTCAAACAGGGAAAACAAATATTCTTTTATGGAGGCGAATATTTTCAAAGAATTCATGAGGGGAATAATCGACTATGCTGGCATGTACCCTCCGGCGGTTCTGGGCCTGAAACAGGCGTTCGCGAATTACATACAATATCTCGAATCCGAAGATGAATGGATTATATCTAAATTCGTTTGCTCGGTGAAATCCTTTTCGGATATATTCGCGAAGAAAGACGTCAAGAAAATTCTCGACGGATACCGCGGCGGCAGATGGATAGATTTTTCAATTCTCGTTACGGGCGGACCGGACCAGAAAGAATTCAAATCGATGCTCGAAAAGGAATGCGGCATCATAAGGGATATACTCGCGGCGAACACGGGCAAGATATCGGTGAGTTCGCTCGAGGCGAAAATTTCTTCGGGGATGATTAATACGTTCGCCAATCACTCGTTGAAGAAACTTCTGAACGAATCGAGCGAGATAATAAATAATTACGACCTTACCGGCGCGCGCTTGTACGTCGAGCCTGAAATAAACGCGAAGTACGAAACAATATTTTCAAAAACCGCCGAAGCGGCGGCGGAGTGCGACCACAAGGGCGGCCGCGCGGGATTTAAACTCAGGACGGGCGGAGTAACGCCCGATACGTTTCCGTCAATAGAGCAGGTTGCAGCCGCTATTGACGCCTGTAAGGAAAACCAGTCGCACTTCAAGGCAACCGCGGGACTGCATCATCCCGTAAGGCATTTCGACAGAACTGTCGGTACGAAGATGCACGGATTCCTGAATATTTTCGGCGCGGGAATTTTGCACTTCGCAAATACGTTATCTATGAAAGAGTTGAAAGAAATCCTTTCGGACGAATCGAGCACGGGTTTTGTTTTTTCGGAAGACGAGTTTTACTGGAACGACATCGCCGCTGATGCCGAAAAGACAATGAAAGCGAGAAGCGGATTCGTCACGTCTTTCGGCAGTTGCAGTTTCGACGAGCCGAGAGAGGATTTGAAGAACATCGGACTCTGGTTCAACACCTGAAATATTTTACTAATAAAACAAACGAATGAAATCATTCATACATTGCGACAGGAATTCTCATTTCCCGCCTGAAAATTTTCCGTTCGGCGTCTATGAAATGAACGGTGAAAAAAGCATATGCACGGCGCTTGGAGATTATATAATAGACCTGAAAGCGCTTGAAAGACTCGGCTACTTCGATGAAATCATGAACAAGGACGGTAAAATGTTTTCGGGCATTTCGCTGAACCATTTCATGTCGCTTGGAAGAGTGATTTCCCGCGCGGTAAGAGAACTGCTTCAGGATTTATTTGCTGAAAGCAATCCGAAACTGCGCGACAATCCCGGGCACAGAAATATGTGCATAATACCGGCGAAGCGCGTTAAGATGGTCTTACCCGTTGATATAAGCGGCTATACTGATTTCTATTCTTCGCGCGAGCACGCCTCGAACGTCGGAGAAATGTTCAGGGGGAAGGAAAACGCCCTTATGCCGAACTGGCTTCACATTCCTATCGCATATCACGGACGCTCGAGTTCAATCGTTGTCAGCGGAACGAACGTGAAAAGACCGAAAGGGCAGACGCGCCCCGATCCCGAAAAGCCGCCTGCATTCGGTCCGTCCAAACAACTCGACTTCGAACTCGAGATGGGATTTTTTATCGGCACGGGGAACGACCTCGGCGAAAGCATTCCTGCCGATGAAGCGGAGGAGCACATTTTCGGGATGGTTATTGTCAACGACTGGAGCGCGCGCGACGTGCAGAACTGGGAATACCAGCCGCTAGGACCTTTCCTCGCGAAAAATTTTGCGACGTCAATTTCTCCTTGGGTAGTCACGCTTGATGCCCTCGAGCCATTCAGGACGGAAGGACCGAAATTCGAAAAGGAACTTCTTCCTTACCTTCATACAAAAGGCAATCCGACTTTCGATATCAATATCGAAGTTAGTTTGAAATCGGAAAAAATGGAAACGCCTTTTGCAATCTGCAAATCGAACTACAAATATCTCTATTACAATATGAGGCAGCATCTCGCTCATCACACCATTAACGGCTGCAATACGCGTACGGGGGACCTGATGGCTTCAGGAACCATAAGCGGACCGTCGAAGGATTCACGGGGTTCGATGCTTGAAATCACCTGGCGCGGAACAGAGCCGTTGAAACTGCCTTCGGGTGAAGAAAGAAAATTCATCGAAGACGGCGACACTGTAATTATGTCCGCTTACTGCGAAAACAAAGATTTCAGAATCGGATTCGGTGAGGTCGCGGGGAAAATTCTTCCGGCGGGTTGAATTGTCAGCTTTAAAAGCACTTATAACGGCAATCAGTTCGTTTTCAAATCGAGAAAGACCGTAAACATCGTGCTTACGATGAACAACGCGATAAATATTTTAACGACGAAACTGAACCTGACGATGATAATCGATAAATTGCAGTGGTTTTTGCAAAACGGGGGAGTAATTAACCCTCGAAATCCGTCAAATGAGGATACAATCGACGATAATATCAGAAATTCGTTCAAAAACGTATTCAGAGACGATGACAGGAACGGAATTCCCGATGACAATTAATGGCTTGAAAATTAGTCGTTTATAATGTAATTTAACCGACTATGATAACTCTATTTATAATAATATTGGCCCTGGTGTGCATCGTAATGTCAATTGCAGTGCTTCTGCAATCATCAAAGGGCAGCGGTCTTGTCGGACCGATAGCCGGAACGGGTGTAACAACAATGTTCGGCGCGAGAAGAACATCCGATTTTCTTTCGAAAACAACAGTTGTTCTTGCGATTACGTTTTTACTGGGTTCCTTGCTCCTGAATCTTTTCATAAGTAAGGGCGGTACGGGTACAAGCGAAAGCATTATTCAGAGAAATGCCGGAACGCAGACTTATCCGAGCCCGAATGTTCCGAATGAGCAGCCTCAGCAGCAGCAGCCTGCCGGCGACCAGAACAATCAGGGAAATCAACCGCAAAAATAATATACTCTAAAAGTGAGAGTTGAATTATAGACTAAAGTTTGGGAAACCTGTTAAAAGCATCTTGCAGTTGCAGGATGCTTTTTTCGTATGCGCCTTAATATGCTCGATATTTCTAAGCAAGGGCTTGTCCGCGCAGGATTCGGCGGGTAGCGATTTTTCGTTCAAAAGGCTTGAACTCGAAAACGCGGTTCTTAAAGATACGATAAAGAAGAAGGATACTCTCGACGCGGTTTTCAGAATGACGCGCTCTCCGCTTAAAGCGGTTCTTTATTCGGCGGTCGTGCCCGGGCTCGGTCAGGTTTACAACAAGGCATACTGGAAAATTCCAGTTATATGGGCTTTCGGCGGATATTTCATTTACGAAATTGCGCGCAACAACAACAAGTATATTGATTACAGGGACGCGTACGTGAATTCGCAGTCGCCGGAAAACCTGAACGGAGACACGAGGCTTAAAACGCTCAGGGATTTTTACCGCGACCAGCGCGACCAGTTTTACCTGTATGCCGCTCTGGTTTACCTGATTAATATTTTTGACGCGTATGTTGACGCGCACCTGTTCGATTTCGACGTATCGGACAATTCGAGAACGGGGCTGTTAGGGGATACACGGAAACTTTTAAATTTTAAAATTAATTTTTAATAATTCATAATAAATTTTATGTGGGTTTACATTGACAAAATTTCCGAACACGTTGACAAAGAAGTCACGATAAAAGGATGGCTTTACAACATAAGGTCGTCGGGCAAACTTATGTTTCCCGAATTCCGCGACGGTACGGGACTTATACAGGGCGTCGTCTCAAAGAAAAGCGTAAGCGAGCAGGTTTGGGATGATTTCGGAAAACTGACGCAGGAATCTTCCGTGATAGTAACGGGAACGGTTACGAAACACCCGAAGAAAGAAAACGTTTACGAACTTCAGGTCAGCAACCTTGATATTGTTTCAGTAGCAGAGCCTTATCCGATAACTCCGAAGGAACACGGAGTTGATTTTCTCGCCGACAGGCGGCACCTGTGGCTTCGTTCACCAAGGCAGGCTTCAATAATGCGTGTCAGGAACGAAATCCTGCAGTCGATACGCGAATATATGTACGCGAACGGATTCATACTTTTCGACGCGCCTATATTCACGCCAAACGCCTGCGAAGGCACTTCAACACTTTTCTCGACGGATTATTTCGACCTCGGAAAAGCGTATCTTTCGCAGTCGGGTCAATTGTATGCCGAGTCAGGCGCTCTCGCGCTCGGAAAGGTTTACACGCTCGGACCGACTTTCAGAGCGGAAAATTCAATGACGCGCAGGCACATAACAGAGTTCTGGATGATGGAGCCCGAGATGGCTTACTTCGATATTGACGACGATATGGATATGATCGAGGATTTTCTCACGTACGTGGTGCAGAGAGTAATAAAGAACAAGAAGAGCGAACTTGATTATCTCGGCAGGGATTTGTCAAAACTTGAAAAAGTCGTCAAGCCTTTCCCGAGAATTACATACGATGAAGCGGTTGAAATTTTAAAAAAGAAAGACGTTCCTCTAATAAGAAAAACCGCGAACGGCGAAGAGCACATACGTCCGTTCCCGTGGGGCGAGGATTTCGGCGCGCCGCACGAAGAGGCCATAGTAGAGGATTTCGACAAGCCTGTAATGGTTCACCGCTGGCCCGCCGAAGCCAAGGCATTTTACATGAAGCGCGACCCGAAGAATCCTAAACTCGCGCTCGGAGTCGACATTCTCGCTCCCGAAGGGTTCGGGGAAATTATCGGCGGCTCGCAAAGAGAAGACAACCTTCAATACCTTGAGGAAAGAATCAAGGAGCACGGACTTCCGATGAGCGAATTTGAATGGTACCTTGACCTCAGAAGATATGGAAGCGTGCCTCATTCGGGATTCGGGCTCGGCATTGAAAGAATGGTGTCGTGGATTTGCAACCTCGAGCACATAAGGGAAGCCATTCCGTTCGCGAGAAGACCAAACAGAATACGCCCGTAAAAATGAGAACCGTAATCATAGACGGCAATAATCTGCTGCACAAGACACCGGGGCTGAAAAAATTATTTTCGGAAAACCCCGAAGCGGCGCAGTACTCGCTGTTTGAAACGGTTAAGCAGAAACTATCAAAACAGGATAGACTCGTTCTCGTCTTTGACGGATTCAGCGGCATTAAATCCGACAGGATAATTTTTTCGGGCAGGAAATCCGCGGACGACGTTATCAGAAAATACATTGAAGACAATTACAGCAAAATTCCTATTGCAGTTGTAACGTCCGACAACGGGATTCTCAGCATTGCCAGAGCTTGCGGATGCGAAATACTCAAGTCGGAAGATTTTATCGCCGCTAAGAAAAAAACTGAAACAACAGGCGCGCAGGAAACGAATTATAAAGAGAAACCCGACGGAATGAGCAGAAAAGATTTCGATTTCTTTAAAAATCAGTTTTCGTGATTCAATTAGCAGATAACAGATAACAGATAACAGTTAACAGTTTGCAGATAACAGTTAACATTTAGCAGATAACATTTGACAATAATATATTTGAGATTCACCAATAAATCACTGCTGATTGTTAATTGGAATTGAAAAGCCGGCATAGCCGGCGGTATCGAATAGCAATAAAGGCAAAAGATAAACAAGCCCCAAAGGGCCGTAGGGGTCGCCGTGGCGATACGGCATCAAACAACAAAGAAAAAAATGGAAGAAAAAGCCGTACAACTTCTCGAAAAATACATAGAGAACGAAAACCTTCGCAGCCACTGCCGTCACGTAAGCGCTTGCATGGTTTACTACGCGGAAAAACTCGGCGAGGATAAAAACGTGTGGGGCGAAGCGGGGCTTCTTCACGACCTTGACTGGGAAAAGTTTCCCGATACTCATCCGAATACGGCGGTGCCGATTCTCGAAGAGGCTGGATACGGCAAGGATTTCATAGACGCGATTCTCGGACACGCGTATCCCGACAGAACAAACGTTCCCCGTGAATCTCTAATGGCGAAATATCTCTTTGCCTGCGACGAGGTTACCGGTCTTGTTCACGCTTACTCGCTGATGAAACCGGGAGGCGTTAAGGACGTCGAGCCGCGAGGCGTAATTAAGAAAATGAAAGACAAGGCTTTCGCGCGCAACGTCAACAGGGACGACATTAAAAAAGGTGCGGAAGAAATAGGCATTGAATTATCGGAGCATATTCAGAACATTATAAATGCAATGAGTACTATATAAACG
>DATMXZ010000099.1:0-4336 GCA_035561235.1 Ignavibacteria bacterium | reverse complement strand
GTACTATTACTCGTTTTTATACTCGCTGCCGTAACTTTAATATTCACGGCAGTGAAACCTTACAACAATAAAATTTCCGAACGTCTTCAGCACGTTATTAAAACTTCACAGGAAGACAAATTGATAATATATGTTTATTTTGACGATAAGGGACCCGATGTGCAAAAATATCTATCAAATCCGTCGTCGCTCGTTTCGGAAAAATCGATTGAAAGAAGAAGGAAAGTCCTTCCCGCAGGCTCGCTCGTTGACTTTACGGATGTGCCTTTATACCAGCCGTATGTAAATGAAGCAGCCGGGCATACGCTTAAAGTTCGAAATCAACTCAAATGGCTTAACAGCATATCCGCAGAAGTCACAAAATCTCAGGTTGATGAACTGGCCGCGCTAAAATGCGTCAAGAGTCTTGATATTGTCGAAAGATTCAGAATGACTAAAGAAGAACTTCCTGATAACGCTCCGGAAACTTTTTCTCAACCGCAGGAACCCGATAATCCCAACGTTGATTCAATGAATTACGGCTCGGCTGCCTGGCAGGTCGTTCAGATTAAAGTGAATTACGCGCATAATCAGGGCATTTACGGTCAGGGAATAATTGTCGCGAATTTTGACGCGGGATATCAGAACCTGAACCACGAAGTCTTCTCTACTTTGCCGACTAAGATATTAAGGAAAAAAGATTTTCAAACAGGCGACACTGTAACTCTCGCATCGCATTCTCACGGTCAGGCGACCTTCTCGTTATGCGCTGCCTATAAACCCGGTCAGATGATAAGTCCCGCGTTCAGGTCGAGTTACATCCTTTGCAGGACTGAAGTTGACCCGACGGAAACACCTGCCGAGATGGACCACTGGATCGCGGCGGCTCAATGGGTTGACAGTCTCGGAGCGGATGTTATTTCGAGTTCGCTCGGCTATCTTACTTTCGATTCGCCTTATACAAGTTATTCCTGGACTGATATGAACGGCCGCACGATGCCGATTTCTCTCGCCGCGGTTATTGCCGCGCGGCACGGGATTCTCGTAAGCAATTCAGCAGGCAACGACGGTTATAGTTCTTCGCATAATACTTTGGGAGGTCCCGCGGACGCGGACAGCATTCTTACCGTCGGCGCGCTCGACAGCGCGGGTAACAGGGCTTCATACAGTTCCGTCGGTCCGACGACAGACGTTCCTGCCCGTATAAAGCCGGATATAATGACAAGAGGTTCGGGGAATAAGGTTGCCACTATGAGCGGTTACAGCACGTTCGGAAGCGGCACGTCCTGGGCGTGTCCGATGAATGCAGGAGTCGCTGCTCTGATACTCTCGGCTAATAAGAACCTGACCCCGATGCAGATAATCAACATAGTTCATAAATCAGGGAGCAACTCAACTTCTCCCAATAACTCAATCGGATGGGGAACGCTCAACGCGCAGTTCTGTGTAGATACGGCGAGAAAACTCGACGTTACCGCGCCGACGATTCTTCATACACAACCGTTTACCACGACAACCGACACGAGTTACAAGATTTTCAAGGCAAAGATTACTGATAACGGCATTATTAGATATACAAGGTCTAACGAAGCTCCCAGAATTTATTACAGAAAAAATTCAGGAAGCGGATGGAGCGTTTATTCGCAGGCAAATTACTATTATACGAACCTTGATACGTTCTATTTCAGAATTCCCGGAAGCCCTCTTGGAACTACCGTAGAATATTACATCGCCGCGCAGGATATCGCGCTTCCGAATCCTCTCGTAAAAACTGCGCCCGCCGGCGGAAGCGGCGTCAATCCTCCGGGCTCGACCGCCCCCGGCACTCGCTACACGTACACGGTGCAGGTGACTTCTGTAATCAGCATCGGCTCTGACGTGCCGAAAAATTTCAGTCTGTCTTATAATTATCCGAATCCGTTCAATCCTACTACTCTGATAAAATTCGATATCGCAAAACCTGAATTCGTTACGCTGAAAATATATGATGTAACCGGCAGGCTGGTAAAAACTGCGGTTAACGAAAATCTAAAAGCAGGTTTGTATCAGTTTGATTTCAACGCTGAAGGTTTGTCCTCAGGCTTGTACATTTACAGAATTACTGCGGGCGATTTCGTTCAGTCAAAGAAGATGCTTTTAGTAAAATAATTTTTAATTCCTGAATAATGAAAGCCCGCTTTGAGCGGGCTTTTTCATTAGAGTTTGTTCAAAATTCCGATAAAGCGGAAACTCTATCTCGTCAGAACCGCCTTCTGTATGACAAACACAGGATATGATTTTACCTCGTCGCCGCCTTTACCCGTCACGTTCGGAGTGTCGCTCTTGCACGAAAGAACCTCGAAAACAATACTGCTTCCGCTGTTCGTGTAAATGGAATTCAGAATTGACCCTTTGACTTCAAACAGGCTGTAAAAAACATTGTCCGCTAAATACAGGTCGATTAGTATTTCGTTCTCCTCGTCGAGTATCCACTGACCTTTAGCCTCATCTTTGGCATAAATGAAATATTTTTTCTCCAGCGTCTTTGGCGCTTCGCCGTAAACGGTCTTCCAGGAATATCTTCCGGGAGTTTCAGTTTTTGAAATTTCAAGCGACATGGATACCGACTGCACGCTTGACGGATATATGATTTGCAGGCTGCCTTTCCATACACCTAGCCATTTCTCCTCGCTGAATTCGTGAACGCCCTGAGCATATACTCTCATGCAGGGTATAAGAAACAGGATTAGTAATAATTTTATTCTCATATTTGGTCTTTCTTAAAAATTATAATAAAGACGTACTGAAACAATGGAAAAAATACGTTGATTGTGTATGAGAAATGTTTTAGATTTCTTTATGAAGCATATTATTATGTTCATATTGATGCATTTTCCTCTCATTGCTTTCACGCAGATAACCGTTGATACTTCGTTTGAAGGTGCGAACGCGCGCGTACTAAGCGTCGACAATACGAACAATGTGCTTAAGGTCGAGTCAGTCCTGAAAAGAGGGGATACTCGTAATGTCGTTTTCTTTTTCAGGGTTTCAGGCATCGATTCCACAAGGACCTTCAAGATCCGCGTCCAGTTTTCCCAATCGTACTATCCTCCCGTAAATGCCGTTTACAGTTACGATAGAATTATCTGGTACAGAATATTGGGAACGATATCCGGAAACTACAAGGAATACTCGGGCATATTCAACCGCAGGACGATTTTTTTCAGCCACGGATATCCTTACGTTTATTCGGACCTTATAGCGCTTCAAAACAGGCTTGCATCCAGCCCCTACGTGAATGTTTCAAACGTCTCGTACAGCGAAAGCGGCAGAGCGGTGAAGTTGTTCCGAATCACAAATCCATCCGTTTCCGATTCTGGGAAGTCGCTTGTCTGGGTGCTCGGAAGGAATCACGCGATGGAATCAAACTCGAATTATGTCGTGGAAGGTCTTATTGATTATCTTGTTTCTTCCGACGCGGGCGCTGAAAGATTAAGAAATCAGGCAATTGTATATCTCGTTCCTGTAATGGATGTAGATATGGCTTTCGTTGGCGGAACGGGAAAGGACCAGTTGCCTGTTGATTTCAACCGCGATTGGGATAGTCCGTCTTATTGGAATGCCGTGCGCGACGTCAAGACGAAGGTGCTTCAAACCGCCGCTTCAAACCGCATTCGGATATTTATTGACAGCCATAACCCCTTCCCGGGCGAAACCGATACAACCGGGAGACTGTTTTTCTATTCGATGCAGTCTTCGGGCGTTAAGTTTCAAAACCTTAATAAATTCAGAACGATGCTCTTTAACGCAGGAGGTTATTATTGGGGTAGGAAATTGATTTACCCGACGAGCGGTCAGACTTCTACTAAATGGGCTGATTCAATGTTCGTGAATATTGACTTTTCCGCGTCGCTCGAAACAGGCTGGATGCAGCGTACAGATAATGCGCTGTGGTCATTGCCTCTTTACAAACTCAACGGGAAAGTTCTGGGTAAAGGAATAAGCGAGTATATTAACCAGTCAACATCGATAAACGGAAATGAAATGCCCGTGCGGTTTTCAGTGGATATCTTTCCGAATCCCTTCAACGGTAAAGTGAAATTCAGGATTTCGGTAGAAAAGTCTTCCGGCATCCAAATCAAAATTTATGATGTACTCGGGAATAATTTAGCCGCTGTTGATTTCGGAAAAATAAACGCTGGCTCGCATGACTACATATTCGACGCTTCTTCCTTTTCGTCTGGAATCTATTTTTACGAGATAAATGCGGGAAATAATTATCCGCTAAAAAAAGGAAAACTTGTCCTGATTAAGTGATTTCATACTCTGTAATTTTCTGTGCATTACATACCATTTTTTGACGCTTACTATTCTATTT
>DATMXZ010000098.1:0-4518 GCA_035561235.1 Ignavibacteria bacterium | reverse complement strand
ATTAATAATCTCGCTGTTTTTGATTCAGGCGGCTCGAATCCCCCTGTGCTTTTCGTTCACGCTTTCCCGTTGACTCATGAAATGTGGGAAAATCAGTTGTCATTCTTTGCGGATGAATTCAGAGTTATCGCCTACGATGTCAGAGGGCTTGGCGCAAGCAGATCGGATGATAATCAATTCTTGATGCAGCATTATATTGACGACCTCCTTGATATTATAAAAAATCTCGATGCGGGGAAAGTACACGCCGTTGGGCTTTCAATGGGTGGATACATCATTCAGGGAGCCGCGATTAAGAATCCGCCGGCGTTTCGTACCCTGACTCTGTCAGATACTAAAGGTGAGAGAGATACTGACGAAGCGTTATTATCCCGCGCCGAAACAGTTAGTCTGATTAAATCGGGAGGCAGAGAGAAATTCATATCGTCTTTCGTGATAAAACTGCTCAGCGAAAAGAATTTCAATACGGGGCTGAAAGAACGTCTTGAAAATATAATTTCGAATAATACCGATGATGGTATTTGCGGAGCAGTGCTCGCGCTCTCGACACGATATAATTACCTGAACGGTTTGAAGAGCCTCGCTCTGCCGTCGCTCATCGTTGTAGGCAGAGATGATAAACTTACTCCACTTTCCGAAGCCGCTAAACTTAACGCCGCGCTCGGAAATTCGGCGTTAAAAATTATTGACGACAGCGGTCATTTGCCGAATATGGAGAATCCCGTTGATTTTAATTCCGTACTTTATAATTTTCTGATCGAGAATAATGAAAGAAGTTAAGGTCCTCGGTGTAAGCGTTTGCGATTACGAAGGAGACGGCGACCCGCTGATATTCGTGCATTCATTCCCTTTAAACAGCCGGATGTGGGACAGACAGACGGAGTATTTCAGAAAACATTTCCGCGTAATAACGTATGACATTAGGGGAATGGGAAAAAGTTCATCCGATGATAATGTTTTCACGATGGAAAAACTCGTTAACGATTTTTTTCATATTCTGAATAATCTTAAACTCAGGAAAGTTAACGCTGTGGGACTTTCGATGGGCGGATACATACTCCTGCGTTCAGTTATAAAAGACCCGGAAAGATTTATTTCCCTTACTGCCGTAAACACGAAACCGGAAAAAGACGATGACGAAACTCTTCTCAGAAGGTCTAACGCGGTTATAAAGATAAAATCAGGCGGTAGGGACGCGTTCACGGGCAAACTTCTGAAGAACCTGACCGAAAGCGCGGATGAAAATTTAACCGGTGAGATAAGGAACATTATAGAAATGAATACTGACGACGGAATCTGCGGTAATCTCCTTGCGATGTCAACAAGAGTAAATACTATCGATGATTTATCCGCTTTAAAGATACCTGTTCTGCTCGTTACATCGGGTAAAGATAAAATAACGCCTCCCGAAAATCTGATGAGTTTGTTCGATATATTCCGGAAAGGCTCTCCAAACGGAATGAAGGCTTTTTACAATTTTGCCGGTTGCGGGCACCTTTGCAATATGGAAAAACCGTATGAATTCAACCGCCTGCTTTATTGGTTTCTAAATTGTATTGAAATTGAACGCCGTAAAGGATAATTTTATGAAACGGCGAGTATAGCTCAGTTGGCAGAGCGTCAGATTGTGGCTCTGAATGTCACGGGTTCGAGCCCCGTTACTCGCCCTCTTTTTTTCCGGGAACTAATACAATTCTTAAAAACCAAAATATTTATCCTTTCATACTTTTTGGGAACTTTTTTCAAACTTTATTTTAACTTGACTATAATTATATAAATAATTAGTTTGAATCGTTAAGTTTATGGCGAAAAAGAAGACAATACAGGATGCCAAAGTTAAGGATAAAATTTCGCGAAAAGATGAGGAACTGAAGAACGATTATGACAGCGACTATGTAGAGGAAAAAGACGAGGAAGAAGAGCAATCGCTGGAAGGTTACCTTAGCGAGGATGAAATAGAAAAGCTTAAAGAGGAATTTAAAAAGGAAGCGCTTCCCCACATCGGCTTATTGTATAACTATGCGTATAAGATGACGGGAAACTCCGATGATGCGGACGACCTTCTTCAGGAAACTTATCTCCGCGCGTACAGGTTCTTCCATAAATTCGAAAAAGGAACGAACTGTAAGGCCTGGCTCTTCAGAATAATGAAGAACCTCTTCATTAACAATTACAGAAAAAACCAGAAAACTCCCGGACAGGTCGATTATGATGAAATCGAGAACTTCTTCGAGACAATAAAATCCGAAAGGCTCGATACGGGCGACCTTCAGGAAAAAGTTTTCAACAACCTGCTCGACGACGAAGTTACTAGGGCGCTTAATTCCCTTCAGGACGATTTCAAAACCGTCATAATTCTCTGCGATCTCGAAGGTCTTAGTTACGAAGAAATTGCCGATTTCGTGCAATGCCCTATCGGTACCGTTAGAAGCCGGCTCCACAGAGCGCGCAAACTGCTTGCCCAGAAATTATACCGCTACGCGAAAGAGAAGGGTTACGACGTTGAAAACGTTGTCGCCTGACCTCGTACCCGTTCATCATATTTGCTATTCTGCGATTTTACTGTTTTTTCTTTTGCAAAAACCATATTTTATCCCAAAATTCATAAATTAATTTTTTCATAATGAAAATACTGAATATCATAATCGTAATGTCTGTCTTCCTGTTTTTATCCGGTTGCGGAAAAGACGATAAGAAACCTGTCACTGAACAAAAGAAACAGGATGCGACACAGCAAACTAACACTCAGCAGACAAATACGCAAACTTCCGGAATGAAGATTTATAAAATCTCAGCCGTTGAAGAATCAAAAGGCGAAAAAGGCGTTCCTGAGATTTCCTGGGACGAAAACGGAACCAAGGTCTCCCTTTCCGGTAGCAAGGGTAAAGTTATGTTCCTGAATTTCTGGGCTACCTGGTGCGCGCCATGCAAGAAGGAAATGCCCGAACTTTCGGAAATAAACACCGAACTGAAAGATAAAGATTTCGTGATGTACGGTATTAACGTTTTCCAGAGAGGCAATACAACTATTGAGGACGTTCTTAAAACTATACCCGTCTCTTATCCGATTCTCGACGGAAATGAGAATGTCGTTAAGGCATTCGAAAAAGCCTCAGGCGCTCCGATGGACGGCGTTCCTACTACCTTCATCGTCGATAAAAACGGGAAAATTGTCGAAACACTCGTTGGTTCCAGAGATAAAGCCGCTTTCATGACGATTATAAAGAAGTATTTGTAAATAATTCCTTTTTAAAAAAGCCCTCCTTCGGGAGGGTTTTTTGTTTATATTAGGTTTTTTGATTTTATATAAGTATTTTTAATGCAAATAGGATGAAAAAAAGGATTGGAATACTCGGTTCTACAGGCTCAATCGGGACAAGCGCTCTCGAGGTCATCAGGAACCTTCAAAAGAACGGATTTGATTGCGAAGTTGTATTTTTGTCGTGCAATAACAATATTGAAAAATTCAAAGAACAGATAGACGAGTTTGATCCGCTCACCGTTATTCTTCATAATGAATCAAGATTTCAGGACCTGAAAGATGTCGGAATATCTCCTGCGACAGAAATTTTGACCGGTTTTGATACTTTGAATGAACTCGTCAGCCGTGATAATTATGATATTTTAATAAATTCCCTCGTAGGTTTCGTAGGCCTGATTCCCACTCTCGAGGCAATTAAACACGATAAGCGCATCGCTCTCGCTAATAAAGAGACTCTTGTCGTTGCAGGAAAATTAATCAATGAAACACTCCTGAAAAGCGATTCCGAAATCATTCCCATAGACAGCGAGCATTCCGCTATTTTTCAGTGCCTCTCGGGTGAAAACCGCGAGAATATATCGAAAATTATTCTAACTGCATCCGGAGGACCCTTCAGAGGTTATACCGAACGCGAACTTTCAAAAGTAACCGTTAAACAGGCGCTTCAACACCCTAACTGGGTTATGGGTAATAAAATCACGATTGACTCGGCAACTCTTATGAATAAAGGACTCGAAGTTATTGAGGCTAAATGGCTTTTTAATAAAGATATTAAGGATATTCAGGTGATAATTCACCCACAATCTGTTATTCACTCAATGGTTGAATTCAAAGACGGCTCTGTTAAGGCGCAAATGGGCGTTCCGGATATGAAAGTACCGATACAGTATGCATTGACTTATCCTGAAAGATACGGAAACGATTTCAAGAAAATTGATTTTTTGCAGACAGGAAATCTCGAATTCGCCAAACCCGATTTCGAAACTTTCAGATGCCTTAAACTTGCTTTCGACAGCATTGAAAACGGGGGAACTTACCCGACAGTACTTAATGCGGCGAACGAAGTAGCCGTTGATTTGTTTCTAAACGGACGCATCGGATTCACTGATATACCCGATTTAATTGAAGCGGAACTGGATAATCACGTGAGTGTAATAAATTATGAACTTCAAGATTTGGTAAAAATTGATAAATTAACCAGAATTAATGTTTTAAATAGGAATTTATAAATTTTAAAGAACTTTTTATTGTTTTAA
>DATMXZ010000097.1:0-11687 GCA_035561235.1 Ignavibacteria bacterium | reverse complement strand
TTTAAGATAGTTTATGTTATCTTAATTATTAATATTTTCGAAAAATAAACGAAATTCAAAGAATATTGAGAAAAAACCTTAAATTTTATATCAGGGCAATCGTACTTGTTGCCGCGGTCTCGGGACTTTTTGTCCTGCAGTCCTGCGAAAACAATCCGAATGATGTCGGGCTCGAGTTCATAATTTCCGACACGCTCGGAACAAAGGTTCTGGATTCGAACAAAGATACTTTGCTGATTACGCACAACAACTTCAAACTGTTCGTAAATACGTTTCAGGCGGCGAATTTCTTCATCGGCAAGTCAGGCGATTATGAATCCAAAACTATCCTGAAATTTTCAGGGCTTTCCACGGACTATAAGGACGCGACGGTTTATTCCGCTACGTTGAAACTGCACTACAATAAATACGCGTTCACGGACACGCTCGGCACTGTTTCTTTCAATATGTATCCGCTGAACAAGTACTATTATTATCCGACCGTAACTCTCGATACGTTTTCTTCGGGCAGCATAGGAACAACGCTAATCGGTTCTTACACGGGCGCTCCCACGGATACGAGCACAATTTCGATACCGCTTGACGCGCAGACGGTAAAGAACTGGCTCGAATACGAAGCGGATACGAACTACGCTCAGAAAAATTACGGAATGGCTCTTGTTCCGAATTCAAATTCAAACACCATAAAGGCTTTCTCGAAATCGGATTCTTATCTCTGCCCGAAACTGGTTATAATCGTGAACAAGAACAACAAGACTGACACGCTGGTTTATGACAGTCCCGGTTACGTTTCGGCGGTTACGTTCACCGATGCTCCGTATTCAATCCTGCCGCCCGACAGAATAACGCTTCAGAACGGATTGATTTACGGTGACATAATGAATTTTGACCTTTCGAAACTTAGCGAAAAGGTTACAATCAACGAAGCGTATCTCCGTCTGAAGTGGGACAAGGCGAATTCGTTCACCGGACGTACTAATCCGAATATTTTCTTTCTTATGACGACGGATTCCGCTGCAAAGACAAATGACGGAATAATAAGAAGCCCCATACAGGATGATTCGATTACTTTTTCCTTCAGGCTGAATCAGATTTTCCAGACGTGGAACTATGACAAGACGAAGAATCTCGGCATACAGTTGAGAAATATCAGCGATTTTACGAATCTCGATAAACTTGTATTTTACGGACCATCGGTTCAGGATACATCGAAACGTCCGAAACTTATAATCAGGTACACGCCGAGGGGATAAAAATGAAAAAGACATTAATCATAATATTTTCGGTATTCGTAATCACCGGCATAGGCAGGACTCAGGAAGAGTTTTCACTCGGCTCGCCTTATTCGGCTATCGGTCTGGGCGAAATTAAGTATTCTTCGAGTCTGCGGACAGACCAAATGGGAATTCAGGGAATATCGCTTTTCGGAAATTACGTGAACAGCACGAATCCCGCGGCGAACACGCATTTAAAGAACGTTTACTTTTCACTCGGAATGAAAACCGAGTTTCTCGAATCTTCGAACAACACGTCGTCCGAGAAAATTTCCAACGCTAACGTTACGGGATTCAATTTCGGCGTGCCTTTTTGGGACAAGCACGGGTTGACGCTTATTTTCGGATTCAATCCTTATACTTTGATGCAGTACAAGACTTCCGGAAAAGTCGAGGAACAGGGAGCAACATACACCGCAACGTTCGCGGGAATGGGCGGACTCACGCGTCTTAACTTCGGGCTTGCAGGCAGGCCTATCGATTTCTTAAACCTCGGTTTCGAGTATGATTACTCTTTCGGCAACATCAAAAACCTGACTTACTTCGATTTCAACAATCAGAATTTCACTAACTCGTACATAAGAAGCGAAAACGACCTCAAGGGCGGTTTCTTCAAGGGCGGTGTCGTGCTTGATTTCGGAGCATTGCTCAGAAAAAGCAAGGTGTTTGAAAATCTAAGCATCGGATTTTTCTACCAGAGCAAGTTCAAACTCAAATCTACAATTGACAAGATTTACATAACAAGCCTGTCGAATTACGATTCATCATTTACATCGGAAACCGAATGGGACGTACCCGAAGCGTACGGCTTCGGCATCACGAAAC
The DNA here is from genome assembly GCA_035561235.1 of Ignavibacteria bacterium. Classification (GTDB taxonomy): domain Bacteria; phylum Bacteroidota; class Ignavibacteria; order Tepidaquicellales; family Tepidaquicellaceae; genus CAIKZJ01. The sequence goes on along the minus strand of DATMXZ010000097.1, from coordinate 9,588 downwards.
AAATCGGACGGCAGTTGATACTCTCGTCAGATGTTTCATTCCAGAAATTCAGCGGCTTCAAGCCCGTGAACCTGACGCCGGCGGAGTATTCAGACAATATGCGTCTCGGATTCGGGTTCGAAGTACTTCCCGCGCCGAAAAAGGACAGAACTGTGTTTGAGCGGCTGACTTACAGGGCGGGATTCTCGTATGACAATTCATACTATAAAATCGCGGGACAAACAATTGACCATTATGCCGTAAGTTTCGGCATCGGCATCCCGATTAACGAAGTCAACGGCATAGACCTCGGTTTCGAACTGGGCACGAGAGGAAAGAAGGATAACAGTCTGGTTAAGGATAATTACATAAAGGCGTCAATCGGACTGAATTTCGGCGAGTTCTGGTTCATAAGACCGAGCGACGAAGACAGATAAAAAATTTTAAATCTATGAAAATAGCAATAGGCTCCGACCACAGGGGATTTCCCCTAAAAGAAGGATTAAAGAAATACTTATCGGATAAGAAAATCGAATTCGCTGATTCGGGAACGAACTCGGCGGATAGCGTCGATTATCCCGACTACGCGAAGAAAGTATGCGAAGCGGTCGTAAACGGCGGATGCGATTTCGGCGTTCTCGTTTGCGGCAGCGGCATAGGCGTTTCTATATCCGCTAACAGGTTCCGCGGTATCAGGGCTGTAAACGCCACGAACAACAACATGGCTGAAATGTCGAGGCGGCACAACAACGCGAATGTTATATGCTTCGGCTCCGACTTCGTCGACCTCGAACACGCAGAAAGATATCTCGATATATTTCTGAACACGGATTTTGAAGGCGGCGAGCGTCACGAGCGCCGCATAAAGAAAATGGATACTAACTAAAATTTATCTTATGGAATACTTAAAGAATACAGACGCGGAAGTTTTTAACGCGATTTCGAACGAGACCAGAAGACAGGCAAAGAAACTCGAAATGATTGCTTCCGAAAATTTTGTTTCAATGAGCGTAATAGAAGCGCTCGGCTCCACTCTTACGAATAAATACGCCGAGGGATATCCCGGAAAACGTTATTACGGCGGCTGCGAGTACGTTGACGTCGCGGAAGACCTCGCGAGAGACCGCGCGAAAGAACTCTTCGGCGCGGAATACGCCAACGTTCAGCCGCATTCAGGCAGCACCGCTAACATGGCTGTTTATTTTTCGTTCCTGAACCCCGGCGACAAGGTAATGGGAATGGACCTCTCGCACGGAGGCCACCTGACACACGGCTCGCCCGTGAACTTTTCGGGTCAACTTTATAATTTCACCGCTTACGGAATAAACCCCGAAACGGAAATGCTCGATTACGATATGATTGCCGACGCGGCGATGAAAGAAAAACCCAAGATGATAACGGTGGGAGCGAGCGCGTATTCGAGAAACATAGATTACAAGAAATTCAGGGAAATAGCCGACAAGGTCGGCGCGTTCCTTTTCGCGGACATAGCGCATCCAGCGGGGCTCATAGCGAAGAAACTTCTGAACGACCCGCTTCCGTACTGCCACGTCGTGGCAACTACGACGCACAAGACTCTCCGCGGACCCAGAGGCGGACTCATACTCATCGGAAAAGATTATGAAAATCCGTTCGGCAAGGTAGCGCCGAAATCCGGAAGAAGAAAAATGATGTCCGAACTCATAGACTCGATGGTAATTCCCGGAATTCAGGGCGGACCTTTGATGCACGTAATCGCGGCGAAGGCGGTCGGATTCAAAGAAGCGCTTCAGCCCGAATTCGAAGAATACGCGAAACAGATTATCAGGAACGCGAAAGCGCTCGCGGCTAAACTCGTCTCGCTCGGATTCAAGATAATTTCAGGCGGCACGGACAATCACCTTATGCTCGTCGATACGAGAAACAAGAACATCACGGGCAAGGCGGCACAGGAAGCGCTCGACAATGTCGGAATCACGTGCAACAAGAACGCCGTTCCTTTCGACGACAAGAGCCCGCTGATTACAAGCGGCATAAGGCTTGGAACTCCCGCGCTCACGACGAGAGGTATGAAAGAGAAGGAAATGGAACAAATCGCGGAACTTATAAATATGGTCGTATCCAATCCGCAGGATGAAAAAACTAAAACAGATGTAAGAAACGCGGTTGAGGAAATAACGTCGCGTTTCCCGTTGTATGGCATCGGATAGCGATATGGGATTCCTCGACCATCTCGAGGAACTGAGATGGCGGATAATAAAATCTCTGGTCGGCGTTGTAATCGGAAGCGTTGTTGTGGGGTTCTTCATAGACTGGATTATGAACAGCATAATCTTCGCTCCCGCCGCGCGGTCAAATCCGCCTCTTTCGATAATAAACCTCAGGCCGTACGGACAGTTTATTATTTACATGGAAGTGATTTTCATAGGGGGCGCGGTTTTAAGCGTCCCCAATATTATCTATCAGATATGGAAGTTTGTCGAACCTGCTCTGAAAGAAAATGAAAGAAAGTATGTTACGGGTGTTGTCGTATTCACGTCTCTGTGTTTTCTGTCGGGCGTCGTGTTCTCGTATTTTCTGATGCTCCCCGCCGCGCTCGGTTTCTTCGCGAATTTCGGCTCGACGATAATCGAGAACAAGATATCGGCGGACGAGTATATGAGTTTCGTTATATCGCTGGTAATTGCGTCGGGGCTGGTTTTCGAACTTCCGATGCTGTCGTTCTTTCTTTCGAAAATCGGGATTTTAAAACCGTCTTTCATGAGAAAGTACAGGCGCCACGCGCTGGTAGCAATTCTTCTGATAGCGGGTATCGTTACGCCGGGTCCCGACATAACGAGCCAGGTAATGCTCGGAATTCCGCTTGTCGGACTGTACGAACTAAGTATATTAATTTGTAAATTTTCACAAAAGAAAACGCAGTGAACCTGAATAAAATATCGAAACCGATAAACAAGGAAATAGGTGAGTTCCAGAAAATCTTCGCGGGCGCGCTTAAATCAAACGTGGCTCTTGTTGACCTCGTCACGAAATACATATTAAAACAGAAGGGCAAGAAAATCCGCCCGATACTCGTGCTTCTATCCGCTAAAATGTGCGGAGGTATAAATCCGAGGAGTTTCGTCGCCGCTACACTCGTCGAACTTCTTCATACGGCGACGCTCATTCACGACGACGTCGTTGACGAGGCGAAAACGAGGCGCGGGCTTCCATCAATAAACGCGGTGTGGAAGAACAAGGTGTCAGTACTGATAGGGGACTTCTTTCTTTCGAAGGGGCTTCTCGTATCACTGGAAAACAACGAGTTTGAATTTTTGAAGACAACGTCCGAAGCGGTGAAAAGAATGTCCGAGGGAGAACTTCTGCAGATTCAGAAAGCGAGAAACTTCGACGCGACGGAAGAAACATATTTCAGGGTGATATCGGACAAGACCGCCTCGCTCATAAAGACCTGCTGTAAACTCGGCGCCCTTAGCGCGACTGACGACAGGACGAAAATCGAAAAGATGTCAGCGTTCGGAGAAAACATAGGCATCGCGTTCCAGTTGCGCGACGACCTGCTCGATTACACCGGCAGAAAAAAACTTCTCGGCAAGGCGACGGGCAACGACCTGAAGGAAAAGAAGTTCACGCTTCCGCTTCTCACCGCGCTGAAAAACGCTCCCGTTAAAAAATCGAAAGAGATAATGAAACTGATTAAGAGCGAGTCGGGAAAGAAATTCGACACGGTTTATTATTTCGTTAACGAATTCGGGGGAATCGATTACACGACAGAAAAAATATCGCATTACGCGAATCTCGCAACCGAAGCCCTCGGTCATTTCCCCGACAGCGAGCCGAAGGAATCCCTCACGGAACTCGTTTCGTTCGTGTCGAACAGGGAATACTGATTTTACTTTTTAAATATACTATAATAAATATCCCCGTCTCACAACGGGGATTACTTTTTTATCCAATTCAAAATTCATCACTTGATATTTACCTCGCTTTTATTTCTGAAAGACGAATGTCTTTTAAGTTGTTTTCAATACCCGCAATGCTTGTAAAAGGCAATTCAAGTAATTCTCCTCCTTAAAAGTATCCGCTCTTTGAAAATTCGCTCAGATTTTATCCTCCGTCACCGCTGAAAATACTTTTATCACCGCTGATGGAGAACTCATCCCCATGAAAAAAAGTCCCGTCATGGATGATGTGGCTCTCGTCACGGGTGCTTGGAGCGCGGCATCGGTAATGCAGACTTCCTCACCAGTAACGCGGTCTCTGTCACTGGTAATAAAACTTTCATTACATCTGAAAAATATTTCATCTCCGGTAATGAAAGTCAAAACAGTGAGGATGAAAGTCAAAACAGTGAGGATGAAACCTATATCAGCGAGGACGAAACCTAAATCAGTGAGAATGAAAATTAAAACAGTGAGGATGAAACCGTTATCAGCGAGAATGAGAGTCAAATCAGCGGGAATGAAGTCTTAATCAGTATTGATGAAACCTAAATCAGCGAGGATGAAAGTCAAAACAGTGAGGATGAAACCTTAATCAGCGAGGATGAGAGTCAAAACATCAGTGATGAAAGTCCCATCATCAATGACAAAGAATAGTATCACGCGGACGGGAAAATAATTTTCGATGACGACTAAAATTTTACTGACGCCAAACAAATTATCACCAATGACGGACAGATTATCACCGCTGACTAATATAATATCGCCGATGACGAACAAAATATTACCGATGCCGAAAAGAATATCACTCAAAAATGAACAATTTTAAACGAAAAGTATTGATTTGCATCTAAAATGAATTCGGCGTATATATACAGGGACTTGCATTTCGATATTTAAGCGCTAAAATTGAAAAAAAATTTCCCCCGCTCAATGACGGGGGAATATTTTTAACGCCAATATTTGATAAACACTTCTGTTACACTTCGTTATCTGGACTTCTGATTAAATAGCACTGTTATTTAATCAGAACCATCTTCTTAACGCTCACAAAATCACCTGCCTGCAAACGATAGAAGTAAACTCCGCTTGCGAGATTCGAGCCGTTGAACTCCGTGATATACTTTCCCGCCGCTCTGAACTCATTATGTATCAGCGTCTTGATTTCCCGCCCGAGTATGTCGTAAATCACGAGTTTCACTTTCGCGTCCTTCGGTAAATCGAACGCTATCTTAGTTGACGGATTGAACGGATTGGGGTAGTTCTGATGAAGTTCGAACGTTGTCGGAATCAGATTGCTTTTCGTGTTTGATGACGTTGATTTCCCAATTCCGAATATCTTCTTTATGTCGCTGTTTACGATTGCAATGTGAGTTCTGACAGAATTCGGCTTCCTGATTTTTACGGATTCCTTTATTGTCTTCATCGTTGCGAGTTCCGTCTTTGCCTGCGTCTTCGTTGCATCGCTATTTGATGTCTCGATTGTCTTTTCAAGTTGTTTTACTTTTTCTTCCTGTTTTGTCCTGTCGTCCTTTGCCGCTGTTTTCACTTTCTCGTAGAATATTTTCGTCTTTTGTCCGTCAGAGCCCGTTTTTGTCTTCGAGTCGTTTCTTGACATACGGTTTAAAAGCGTGTCGGCGGGTGTGTTGAGTTCTTCCGTCATCTCCTCCGTATCTCCGCTTAAACTTCCGCCCTGCCCCATTAGCAGGTATGTCGCGGCATAGTCCCAACTTGCGACAAGACCTTCGTAGGAATACGGATTCTGCGTCATTATGTACTGGAACCCGTCGAGAGCGGATTGATACTGCCCGAGTTTCACCTTGCATTTCTGTATGTGGTAAAACGCGCGTTTCGTCAATCCGGGATTCTGAGAATTCGAAGAAATCAGGTTTTCAAGGTATGTCTTAAGTTGTCCTATCTTGTTTCCGTTTTGGTCAAGAGTAAGAGAAGCGATATATAACTTCTGCACCATTCCTATGCTCTCAAGGCTGTCGGGATACTGCGTGAGAAGTTGTTTCGCCTTATCCTCGACGACGGTATAGTTTCTTTTTCTTAAATTTAGATTTATCGTATCTCTTAAACTCTTATAACTTCCTTCCTGCATATTTGTTACCTTATCCGGATTAAATCCGCTTCCTTCACCTCCGGGATTATAATAAACTGTGTCGTTGTATCCGCCGTAGTTGAAAACCATAAAATCCTGCGGTTGTGTCAGTTCGCAGTTGTACGCGATGAACGTAAAACTGACAGGGTCGCTCGTGCCGTACCACGTCATCGTATGGTTAGCCTCGATGTTATTGATGCTGTCGAGATGAAAACAGTTCTTCGCGGCATCAACGTTATCCGACGGAACGCCGCCGAGCGTTCCCGTCAGGAACTTTGAATCAACCGTATCGTTTAGGTCGAAGTGGTTTTCACCGTTGTTTATGTCGAACAGGGAGTTGTCCGAATATATGCAGGAAGATGACGTTCCGTAGTTCCTGATGTAGTTCTCGCCTCCGAGATAGTATCCCGATACGGTTTTCAATTTCAGGTCGCTGCCCGATAAGCACTGTATTCCATACGAAGAGTTACAGCCAATAATACGGTTTCCGTAAACATCTATCGCCGAACCAAGAGCGACAATCGATTTCTTAAATCCGATTAGGTTACTGTTTTTAATCGCCCCACCCGTGACGTTTGTTAGCATAATCGCGTTCGATGTGTCATTTAATGTAGTGAAGTTGCACCATTCTATTATTACGGGAGTTGTCATTGAAGCATTAGATATAACACTAATTCCGGAATACCCGCTCTGGCCCATATTGAAATTACACTCGCGGATATTTAAAGTCAGTGTTTCGTCCGAGGGATTTGTGAAAACTACTTGAATCGCGCCGGAATTATTCGACTGTGTAAAACTGTTTCTTCTGAAATTCGCGTTATAGCAGTTCGTTAAGGAAACCGATTTTGCAGTATCGTTTGCCTTTACTCCGTTTATAAACGTATTATAAATACCTATGTTCGTGCAGTTATTCAGAGAAAGTCCGCACCAACCAGAGCTTCCCGATGTTTTTTGCAGAGTTACAGCATCTGCATTATCCGCATTTACTCCGCAGGTGAATGTACCACCGTTCATTTCAATCCCAGCACTGTCAGAGAATGTTATAGTTGTACCTTGATCGAGTGTGATGTTAAATCCATTATTGTTAATTTTACCTTTGCACATAATATTCCCACTTAATGTCTCATCTGATACGAGTGTTCCGCCTTCAATCGCAAGAGGTGATATTTTATATAACCGTCCTTGAGCAGGCTGGTAATCTCCCAAATTAAGCAATGTACTGTATCTTTTGTCGAATGTAAGTACTTTGTTTCCTGTTTCAAGATCAGTTATTACCCAATCATTGTATCCGTTGAATTCGTTTGAATTGGCGTCGAATTTAATTTTTATTAAGCGTTTGCCGCCTCTATTATTCTCGTTGTCATCATTTATATACGGCGAGCACCTTCTGTTTACTATCATAAAATACTTATTAATATCCGATCCAATTTCTTTGAATGTAGTTGCCTGGATATAACGCTCATAATTGCAATCGTAGAGTATTCCGGGCTGAGGATCCCCGGGATTATCTGTAACACAAGGGGGGTCACCCGTTATATATCGATAAGAAATTATATCTCCGAAGTATGAATTAGAAAGAAAATCTTGTCTTTCTTCAGTATCTCTATATATGCATGTCTTTGTCTGTTCAGGATCAAAGTTATATACGTAAGGTGCCCATTGGCTTATTTTTGTATCAATTGTTTGTATGCCACCGAATTTATCCTGAGAATATACGGAATTAGTTCTTGGAACATACCCGCCGTCCATAATTCCGAATGCATATTCATCAGGGCTAGCATAGAATGAATTATAGCAAAAATAAATTATTCCTTTCGCATTGTAAGACAAAGCAAGATTTGCTTGCAACTCCAATTCTTGATTAGAAGGTTCTTTTAATTTATGTCCGCCCGCCTTATACCAGCCATGGGCTTGAGGACAATTAATTATTCGCATACCCATTTTAGATAACTCGCTCATAAGCCTATTTACGAATATAAGGCCGGTTCCGCCAACATTATTGTCAAGTTGATCTTGTAGGTGCGCATCATATACCGAAGGAGATTCTGCATATGATAATACCCCAGTAGTAGTGTTATACCCCGAAGAAAGTAAAGTATTTGGATGGTTGGAATATCGAGCATCCGGTTTTTCTTGACCTTCTAAAGCATAAGAGCCCATTACCATCGTATTTATACCAAAATCATCATGGAAGAATTTATAAAGTTGAGAAGCAGTTAACCAATGTTGATCATAATATGGAATGTGAACGTTGACCATATCATAATTAAGCCAAATAACCATCTCATTTTTATTGTTACTGTTTAGTTTTACTCTTTTGTTGATTTCTCTAATTGCAGGGAAATGACTGAAAAAACACTCCTCGAAATAGAAGTAATTAGGTATGTTTCCTTGCGTTTGTGCCCAAGATATTTCAGCATCAAGTTTTTCTAACAAATATTGGTTTACGTCATCGGTAAGGGTCATGAATTGATGAGCCGGAACATTTTCAATTCTAATTCGATCAAGCCAAATATCACAATTACCTGTCCAGTAAACTTTTATGTCGCAACCACAAGGCACATATCCCCATCCATATATCCAAACAGAATCAGTTGTTGTGAAATTTGGAAGCTTTGATTTCGGTATATTGAAGTATTCCTTCTCTGAATTATATGCCATGTAAAAGGATTCAAAATAACTACCATCATATGACGCATTCTCTTGTTGCTTAAAATTTCTAACCTTTATATCATATTCTTCTTCTGTTTCTCCGTCCCAACCAGTTACGACTATTTTGCAAACAACTTCATTGTTGTGACTTTGGTCATTTGCATAAGCGGGATCGATTTTAATCCTTGGAAGAACAAACCAATCGTATTCGTCAGGCCGCAACCATTGATTCATTTGATTATATGACATTTCCCTATTTGATCGTAGTCCCGTATTTATTGGAATATCATTTTCTAATGTGTTGTTGTCCAATCTTTTGCAGTATTTAACTTTTTCAGTTACACCGTTAATATTGTCATCTATGTCATTTATTGAATAATGAGTATTGTTATTAATTATTGCTGAGTTATCATACGAATAGAACCAATAACGATATTGTTCGTTTGTATAGTTCACCGGGATAAACTCGCATTGATAATCAACCCTATGGCCCCCAACCAGATATTCGATAATAGGCCTATCCATTAAGGTACGCAGATTATGCTGATTGTTGTCTGCAATAACATCTTGAACAAGTTGTTGATATCCTGAAATTGGTAAATTGTATTTGTCATTTGGATCAAGTTTCCAACCCCAGCTTGTGGGAGCGGTATAATGATGCCAAGTATTGAATTTTAGTTGATCTAAATACTGATAATTTAAAGTTGAATAATAGCCACCATCGTGAAAGGCACCTATGATAAATTTTTCGTCTTGAACCGGGTTTGTTGATGTGATTTGACCGATACCGGAAGATGATTTGCCGATGGAGGAGATAACAAAAATCGATATACACGCAACAAAAACAATACTGATGAAGCTAATAATTTTTTGAGCTTTCATATGATTTGATTTTTAGATTTTTATTATTCTGTTGATTAAATACTTCTATTG
>DATMXZ010000096.1:0-7147 GCA_035561235.1 Ignavibacteria bacterium | reverse complement strand
CGTTTAAAGGTATTATTTTATTGATTATTTTAATAACTTATTCGTCAATCAACAAAGAAAATTTTTAAGTTGAATAAAATTAAAATGTTAAAAAGAGCAAGTTTCGCCTTATTTTTACTATCGGCTTGCGTGGTGTTATTTTCATGCGAGAAAAAGGATGACGGCGTTATTGATCCTACATACGATTCTCCGATACTATCGAATCTTGTACTGGTGCCTGATACCGTGAAAACTACTTCAGGTTCACCGGTAATTAAATTTTACATTTCCGCGGTCGCGGACGTTAACAACGGCACGCCTTTGACCGGTGTTACCTGCACAGTTACTGACCCGAAATTGAACAGTTACGGAGCGCAAAATCTCGCTTATGCTTACGACACCGCGGGAGGCAAGAAATATGCCGCTACTCTTTCTCTTGGCAGCGTTTCCTGTCTGCTTGTCGGAGATTATACTATTCAGGTAATTGCGACAAACGAGCAGGGATTGAGCAGCAACATGCTGAGCAGTTCATTTTATGTGCAAAACACAGCGAATGTTGCACCCGTTGTTTCAAACCCGGACATACCCGACAGCGTCGTCAGACCTTTATCCGGTTCTGTAAATCTCACTCTTTCGCTGACAGCGACAGACGCGGACGGACCCTGTGATATCGCGTTCGTTTACATGGATGCTTACAGACCGAGCGGGAATTTCATAGGAAGATACGCAATGACTTACAACGGAAATAATGTTTATTCATATACCAATACCGTATCTTATGCCGAACCCGATTCTTCGTACGGTTATTATAAGTACTGGTTCACCGCGCTGGACCGTTCGGACGTGTTCAGCACGACATACAAAGACAGCATAAAATTTGTCAGGCCAAATTAAAAGAAAAAGAATTTAAAAATGATATTAAGAAAAATATTTTTATTCGTGATATTAACCGCGGGGGTCAACCTGTTTTCGCAGACTATACCCGAAAATTTCTCGCTGGGCAAGTTCAACAATGTTTTCGTTAAGACTTACGGCAAGAACGCGAAACTTACGGCGGTCGTCGTGAATCCGAAGAATTCCAAATGCCCGATAAGCAACTTCGTTACGGACATATTTTTTTCGGGCGATACAGTTTGGTTCGGTACGGGAAGCGGACTGATGCGCACGACGGACAGGTTCAACAGTTTTGATTATTACATCGAGTCCGAACCGTTCGGGACGGACGACGTAGCGGGTTTCAACATAAAAGACAGGGTGTTCGTCGCGGCAACCGCGATAAGCGAAGAGATTGACGGTGAAAACGTTGCTACAGGAACGGGAATAAAGGTCTCGACGGATTACGGCCGTTCCTGGAATTCATATCCGCAGCCAATGGACGGAATGACCGATACGGTTGTTACATACGGATTGAACAATATTCACGCGCTTCCGGTAGTCGTACCGCAGCAGAATCTGTCATACGATATAGCAATTTCCCGAAAAAAGGGCGATACTTTAAATTATACTATCTGGATAACAAGTTTCGCCGGAGGTCTAAGAAAATCCACTGATTACGGGGTATCCTGGCAAAGAGTGCTGCTGCCTCCGGACGACCTCGACAGCATATACACGGGAGGAGTTTATAACTTCGTTTTGAATCCGAACATAAACCTGAATCACAGGCTCTTTTCGGTTGTAGCGGTGAACGATTCAACTCTTCTCGCCGGCTCCGCTAACGGAATTAACGTTTCGAGAGACTGGGGTGTAAGTTGGAGGAAGTATAATTTTCAGAACTCGGGAAGCGGAACAAACAGGGTTTCCGGGAATTTCGTTGTAAAATTTCACGTGCAAAAGTATGGAAACAGGGAAGTCTGGTGGGCTGCATCGAGAAAAGCCAATGATAATAACGAAGTGGATGCGCTGAGTTATTCCACGAATAACGGGTATTCCTGGGAATACACTCTCGGCGGCTACAGGCCGAACGGAATAAGTTCGAAGGATTCAATCGTATTCGGTTACACTGACGGGGGAATGTGGCGCGCCAATTTCGGAAAATTCGATTGGTCGAAACCTTCGCTTATAGCAGATCCCGTATCGAAGGATTTATGCAGGTCAAGCAGTTTTTATTCGGGGAATTACATTAACGATACATTGTATTTCGGAAGCGCTGACGGAATGCTGCGCACGAAATTGACGGTATCTCCTTGGTCTTCTCCCTGGAAGATTTTCAGGGCTTGCGGCAATTTGACTTCTACTTCGGAAACGTACGCGGCTCCGAATCCTTTTTCACCGAACAATGAAGTAACGAGGCTGTTCTTCAAGACAAGCAAACCTGTTTCGAAAGTTACAATAAAGATTTTCGATTTCGGAATGAATCCCGTCAGAACGGTTATACAGAACGCGACGAGGACAAACAACGACGTAAACTTCGCGATTTGGGACGGAAGGAACGACGACGGTTTCATTCCGGCAAACGCCGTCTATTTCTACAGAATAGAGGTTGATGACGAGATTCCTTTCTGGGGAAAAGTAATTTTAATGAAATAAAAATTTAATGAGTTTTCAGAATATGAAAAAATACTTAGCGATAATACTGATTCTGGCGGCATTCTCTGGCGCGAACGCTCAATTGGGCAGTTACGCGGGAAGTTTTGCCAGGATGGGCTTCGGCGCGAGAGGTCTTTCAATGGGAAATACACTCGTTTCGGATAGGTACGGCGACGTGTCAGGATACTATAATCCGTCTCTCAGTTGTTTTCAGGAAAATGGAGTTGTGAATCTCGGTTATACATTCCTGAGTCTTGACAGAAAACTAAACTTCGTTTCATTCGCGAAAAAGTTTTCTCTGTCGGGGGGCAAGCAGACCGCGGGCATCAGTCTTTCCTGGATTAACGCGGGAGTTTCGGATATTGACGGAAGAGACAACGATGCGCGTTCAATTGGGATGCTCGGAACTTATGAAAATCAATTCCTTATGGGTATGAGCATCCTCGTAGCACCCGATTTATCCGTAGGTGTGGGATTTAAACTGTATTACTCGAAACTTTACGAAGAAGTTACTACAACGAGTGTGGGTTTTGACGCAGGCTTTACTTATTTAGCGAGCAAGGATTTGTCGTTCGGTCTGGCAGTCAGGGACCTTGGAGTGAAGTATAAATGGGAGACTACGGGACAGAATGTTTACGGAACGAGCGGAACAACATCGGAAGAAAAATTTCCCGTTCTCGTAGCGTTCGGAGGAACTTACAACCTGCCGAAGAAACTCGGTCTGGTTTCTGTGGGTCTTGATACATACGTGAATCCGAGGTTTGAAACGACCGATACTCTCGGCATTAAGTCATACAGCAAGAGAAATTACAATTTCGCGCTCAAGGTAGGAGGCGAAATAAATCTGAACGATTACGTGAAAATACGCGCGGGCATAGATAGAATGGATTTTAAATCTGATGACTTCTGGGGAAACATTCAACCGGGAGCGGGTATAGGTCTGACAAAATCGTTCACGAAGGACATTAATATCGGTCTGGATTACAGTTTCCAAATTGAACCGTACACTCATAAGCCGGCTCAGAATATCGGAATTGCTTTTAAATTCAAATAATTTATTCATAACTTGAAGTAATAGTATATTTATATGCGAAAAATTTTAATAACGACTCTGATATTATTCTTTGCGGGAATAACTTTCGGACAGAATGACGGCGCGGGAAACACGGGATTGTCTTTCCTGAAACTCGGCATTGGAGCCCGCTCCATCGCCATGGGTGAAGCATTCGTGTCACTTGCGGACGACGGGACAGCCTTTATATACAATCCTGCCAGAGTAAACGCCACCGAAAACGGAAACGTTACCGCAATGTTCAATAAAACAATGATGGATATGACGACGAATTTTGTGGGCGCTAAATTCAGGCTGAATAAATTCGGAATAGGAATCGGTTTCCTGAAGACAACCGTCAGCGACATCGAAGTCAGGAATAATCCCGGCGCTCCGATAGAAACATTCAACTCGGATAACTTTTCGGGAGGCATAAGCCTTTGTTACGACATCCAGAACAATTTCTCCGCCGGGATTACGGTAAAAATGCTGTACGAGAAAATATACATCGACGAGGCTTCAGGCTACGGTCTTGATTTCGGGGCGAATTATAAGATGAATAATGTTTCATTCGCCGTTGTCCTTGCCAATGTTGGCTCAATGAACGCGCTTTCAAATTCCGAGACGAAACTGCCGACATCACTCAGGCTCGGCGCGAGTTACATTTACAGGATAGATAACTTTTCCCTGACAGGCGCGCTTGACGGTTTCAAAGTCCTTGACGGAGGCGCTTTGCACACGCACATAGGAATAGAGGGAGGTTACAAGGATTTCATATTTTTAAGAGGCGGTTATCAGACGGGTTACGAAAATAAAAGTTTCTCCGCGGGACTTGGTCTTAAGTACAAGTCATTATACGTAGATTACGCTTTCCAGCCGTATTCGATTGGATTCGGTTCGGGGAATTCGATTTCGCTCGGCTATAATTTCTAATGCTTTGAAATAGCGGTTCTTGCTGTTAAGAAAAGTTAATGACGGGAATATTAAAATATTTTGACGACGGGAAAAATCTGAAGCATGTCTTCTTCTTTCTCGTCGTTTTTTTATTCGCCGCGAAAATTCACACTATAATCGTTACCGATATACAGCCCTGGGACGAGGGTATGTACGCGACGCGTGTGCTTTCGATAAAGGTTTCAGGTGATATAATAGACCAGAGCGCGCATTCAATCGGAGGATTTTATTCGGGCTCGCACCCGCCCCTGCTTATCTGGGCGGGGTACTTTTTTACTTCGCTGTTCGGTATGAATAACGTCAGTTTTAAAATTTTAATTTTTATTCTGAGCGCGGTACTGCTGTGGGTGATGATGATATTCGGCAAAAATATTTACGATGCCCGTGCGGGAATAATTTCGGCTGTCATTTTATCGAGCAATATTATCTTCAGTATTTTCTGCAACAGGTTCCAGTTCGATATTCCTTATTCGCTTCTTATTATATCCTCTTTTTATTTAATATTAAGGTATTCGGACACGGGCGAGAGAAAATACAATTATCTGGCGGGTGTCGTTTTCGGGCTTTGCCTGATGGTGAAGATTCTCGTTGGCTTTTTCATTCCGATGGTAATATTTTTGGTGATGATAGCCGCGCGCGGAAAATTCAAATACTTGTTTCCGGATTTATTAACGCTCACGCTGTTTGGAATATTAATCGCGGCTCCGTGGCACGCGTATATGTTCGCGGTTTACGGAAAGGAATTTGCGAATTACTTTTTCTTCTATCACATATACGAAAGAGCCCTGTTCGGAGTAGAGCACAACACGAAAGGGTCGGGTTATTTATACCATATAAATTATCTGCTCACAATTCTGCCTTACGGAGTGGTAGTGCTGTTCGGCGCCGCAAAGAAGATTATTAATTTTAAGAACGCGGGCGTGAAAGAGATATTCGTGCTTGTATGGTTCGTGACGGGGCTGCTCATAATTACTCTTTTCAGGACTAAACTTGAAGTATATATACTTCTTATGCTCGTCCCCGGCGCATTTCTGGCAGCCGATTATGTGAAAAACATCGATAAAGCCGGCATTAAAGAGAAGACCGCACTTTTATCGCTCACGGCGCTGAACATTTTCTGGTCCGTGTTGAACTATTTCAGGATAGAAGAAGGATATAAAATTCAAAACGGCGGATTGAAATTGCTGCTGGTCATTGCCGTATTGTGGGCGCTGATTTCCACCGCGTCAATACTTCTGATAATTAAAAAGAGGTCAGGCATTACGAGTATATACTATGCTTTTATTTTAGTATTTTTGATTTTCGTGAACACGCTTTACGCCGTCAGGATTCCTTACTGGGAGAACTCTTTCAAGATTACAGATATAAAGGAAGAAATTGAAAAGAGCGGAAGCAGGAACCTGATATATGTAGCGTCTAAATACAGGCACAATCCGCAGTTCAGTTTCTATTTCGAAGGGCTAGACCTCGGATGGAACAGGGGAAACTACGATTTTGAATTCCTTGACACTAAAAACGGAACCGATGCGGTTAGAAACGCGATAGCGGGAAAGAGCGGTGTTTACAATATAATCGTCGAGAAGGATAAAATTAACAGGAGCGATTATCCCGATTCAAAAACATTTATTCCCGGCGGTTACACGCTGGTGATGAAGTCACCGGGATACGAATTATACAGAAACAATTGGAAATAGAGAGAATAGACATATCAAAAAGTCACGAGTGGGATGAGTTTCTCGCTGCGGATTATAACATGTTCTACGACAAGAGATTCCTTTGCTACAACGATATTTTCAGGAAGAACATAAAATGGCATCATCTGCTTTTCAGGGATAAGAACAAAATCATCGCGATAATTCCCGGCAATGAAATCACGGATAAAGAAGGCAAGTCATACGTTTCCTGCGACGGCGTTAGTTTCGGAGGCTTCTTGTGGAGAGATAAACTTAAGATAACCGATTTCATAGAAGCGATAGGCAAGTTCAGGGAGTATCTTCAGTCTCAGAAATTCAAGAAATGCCTAATCAGGAATTCGCCGTACATATACCACAGGAACGCGAATGAGGAATACGAGTACGCGCTCATTCTTTCGGGATTCAACGTCACGAGATATTCGATAACCAACATCGTGGACCTGAAAAGTTTCGAATTCGAGAAACTAAAGAATCCGAAAAAAAGATCGATACAGAAATCAGCGAAGATTATCGGGATTGACCTGATAGAGGAAAACATAACTGAAGACAGCCTTCGCGATTTCTACGATATACTGTACGCGAACAGGGAATTGAAGCACGTAAAGCCTACACATACGCTCGAGGAACTTGTTTATCTTAAAAACGTATTGAGCGAAAGAGTAAAACTATTCACGGCAAGCGTGAACGGGCAGATAGCGGGTATTTGCACTTTGTTTCTCGTCAAGAACGATGTCGTGCTGAATTTCTATCTCGCCGCGGACGAGGAGCACAAGAAGGACAGGGTCTCAGATTACCTGCTTTACAAGACAATCGAATGGTCGAAACTGAATAATTTCAGGCTTTACGATATCGGCACTTCAAACGTCGGGAATGAACTGCTGCAGGGGCTTTTCGACTTCAAGAAAAAATTTATGGCGGACGGATTTTTAAGAAAAAGTTATAC
>DATMXZ010000095.1:0-3452 GCA_035561235.1 Ignavibacteria bacterium | reverse complement strand
AATTAAAAGAGTGTATAACTCAAATAATTACTCATTACTTTTTTAATCTGGAATTTATTCAAATACTATTTTATCAAAACCATTCTTCTGATTGCAAGGCGTTCATTGTTTGCAGTGAGAATGCAGAAGTAAACTCCGCTCGCGTATTTCGCGGCATCCCATTTCGTTTCGTAAGTGCCTGCGTTCAGTTTTTCATTCACGAGAGTTTCGATTTCCTTTCCTGTTATGTCATACACGGACAATCTAACTGCCGATGATTTCGGCAAATCGAATTTTATTGTCGTCGTCGGATTGAACGGGTTGGGATAGTTCTGATGCAATATAAAATTCTGCGGTGTTGTAACTTCAGTCTTCGTGATTCCTGTTAAATCACTCAGATTACGTCTCCATATAAATTTATTCCATGTCCCGGCAAAAACAAAACCGTTGTTGACCAGGAGCGCGCTGACAGTGGTCGAATAATTGAATCCCTGGTTTTTTTGAATCCAGTTGGAGCCGTTGTTCGAAGATATATAGACCCCGCTGTCTATTGTTCCCGCAAAAATGTAATCGCCGCTTCGATTAATTGCCAGCACTCTTTTATCGTGCATAGAGGTCTGTGACCAGTTGATGCCGTAATTTGACGATATATAAACACCGCTTCCGTTAGTACCTGCCAGCACTATACTATCGTATGTAAACAATGTATACGCAAAAATACCTGCTTGATGAGACCAGTTGTATCCATTGTTGGTTGATTTATATAGACCGTTTATAGTAGCAGCGAAAAAATTGCCTCCGGCATAAACAAGAG
Source organism: Ignavibacteria bacterium (assembly GCA_035561235.1). Taxonomy (GTDB): domain Bacteria; phylum Bacteroidota; class Ignavibacteria; order Tepidaquicellales; family Tepidaquicellaceae; genus CAIKZJ01. Next base: position 2,659 of record DATMXZ010000095.1, on the reverse strand, counting down.
AATATACGTCAGCGTTATTGCCATACCATGAAGTCCTGTTCCAATTCAATCCTCCATTAGAAGAAAAGAAAATTCCTCCCCAATTCAGTAAGTTTGAGTTAGTACCTGCAAAAATCGTGTTTCCCAAAGCAAACAAAGTATAAATGGTAAAATTATTCAATCCTAAATTATACCAGTTTGTTCCTCCGTTTGAAGTGGCATATACTCCGCTTGTAGTACCCTGAAGTATCTTATTGTCATACTGAAGCAGGGATTTGGTTTCGCCTCCACCTGTTTGATTCCATGAATAACCGTTGTCCGAAGAATAACAAACACCGGAATATAATCCTGCATAAATATTTCCGTTTGAATAAAGTAAGCAATTCGAAGTCTGGTTGTTCATATTTGTCTGTACCCAAACGATACCGCTATTAGTAGTATAATAGACCCCGTTTGTCAACGTTCCCGTAAAAACTGAGGTACCTTTTAGAGTGAAACTTGTTATTGATGTGCTGTTCAGAGTTTTGGTCCAGCTTGCGCCGTTATTGGTTGACACTTCGACTCCGTCGGAGTACCAAGAATTTGCAATACCGGCATATATAGTATTGCCGGTTGATAGGACCGAAGATACGAATTCACTGTCAAGAGAAGTTTGAGACCAGTTAAAGCCGCTATTGGTTGAAATAATTACTCCACTGCCGGATATTCCCGCTGTTATTCTGTTGCCTTCTGCATACAAATCTCTAACTATGTTGTTAGTATTTAAGGCCGGAATCCAGTCTATGCCATTATTTGACGACATCATAATTCTTAATGATGTCCCGGCGAATACATAATTTCCGCTTACGGCGATGGCGTAAACCGATTCATTGTTCATGGAAACCTGTGACCAGTTATTTCCGTTATTCGTCGATATGAAAACACCGTTTTGTGCGGCGAGATATATCCCTTCTCCGTTAACGGCAATATCATTTATTGAACCGGCATATTGTACTGTAAAACCTGTCCATGAAGACCCGAAATCAGAAGAAATGTATAAATCCGAATTATAGGAAGAGGCATAGATATAATTGGCGTTTGCCGCCATAGAAGTGATATGTTTATCGAACAGAGAAGTTTGCATCCAGTTGTTGCCGCTGTTTGTCGAGTAATATACGCCGTTACTGCTTGTCCCTGCAAAAATATAATTACCGCTTGATGTAAGTGACATTACAGGTCCGCCCGGAAACCCCTGGGATAATTCCCAGTCTGCATGCGCGCTTATTGAAACAAAAAACACAAGAATAATCATGAAGAATTTCACGGTATCGTTCATTTCATAAAAATAATTTTTTTCGCATCTGTGAAATCTCCGTACATTATTCTGCAGAAATACACACCGCTCGCGTATTTCGAGGCGTCCCAACTTGTTTCGTAGGAACCAGCGTTCAGTTTTTCATTCACGAGCGTTTCGACTTCCTTTCCTGTAATGTCATACACGGACAATCTTACTGCCGATGATTTCGGCAAATCGAATTTTATTGTCGTCGACGGATTGAACGGATTGGGGAAATTATCGTACAATCTGAATTCCTTAGGGACTTCTCCGCTGATTTGTTCAATCCCCGAGGTTGTACACGTAAACGTCGAGTAAGGCGACCATTCTCCGTAGCCTGAGCCGTTATAAGCGCGGACACGCCAGTAATATATTGTATTAAAAGAAAGAATGCCTTGAGGTACCTGATAATTAGACCGCGCCGAAAAAGTCGCGATAACATTGACCGCTCCGGATGCTACCTGTATGTTGTAAAGCGGTGCTTTCTGAACATCCGACCAGTCCATTAATGGTGTAAGTGTATAGATTTCTCCTAACGGATAAATCAAAGTCGGAATTGCGGGCAAAGCGGGAGCAGTAAAAGTATTATCCGCGACTGCGATGTGTTTATAAGTCCCCGTAAACGAGCCGACAAGTGTCGCACCGCCTGCAGCGGTGTCTATGTATCTCAGTTCCTGATTTGATGTTCCCTGTGAAATAATGTACATCCTGCCCGTCAGCGGGTCGAAATCGCTCCCGCTCACGTTGTTGGCATTGAATCCGAGCGGACCTAAAAGCGTGCACGCTCCTGTTGTCTTGTTTATTCTTATAAAGTTATCGCCCGCTTCGTCTATACCGTAAACAGAGCCGGAATTATTTATAGCGATAGATGATATCGAATACGAAGGAGACAACATCGCGACAAGAATCAGGTCTCCGCCCAAAGGGTTGAAAGTATAGATTTTCGCCGGAGTTCCCGAAATGAGTATGTAATGCACACAGGTCACCGGGTCGAAGGACATTCCCGCGAGATTTCCCGTGTAGTTATGACTGCTTACAAGTACACAATTCGCATTGATTGTATCCATTCTGAAAAGTTCGCATACTGTTCCTGAATTCTTGTGAAGTCCGTAAAGGTATCCTCCCGGCAAACCGAAATCAATTCCCGCGTAAATACACCCGCCCGTTGAGCCGACGGTAATCGTCGTGCCCGGTGTACTCAGGTTGAATTTTTTCATAGGGTCGGTGTAAATGCCCGAAGAACTGAACGTAAAGGCGTTGTTTGAAGACGTTGGTTTGTTATCTCTTACAATAGTTTGAGAAAACAGCATCAGGGGTATTAAAGAAATAAAAACCAGTAAAACTAATTTTTTCATAGCCCTGAAA
>DATMXZ010000094.1:0-5703 GCA_035561235.1 Ignavibacteria bacterium | reverse complement strand
GCCTTTGAATTAAAAACGGTCGCGGTCAACGACAATCAAAGTTATATCCATAAACGGATATATCCGCCCATTTTTATAACTAATTAAAACATAAATAATTAAAGGATTAAATAAAATGAGAAAATCACTTATTGCAATATGTGTTTTTGCATTATTACTAATAGTAATAAGCACATCGGAAGCGCAAAGTCCTTATGAAACGTCTTGCGGAAGCACGTTGTTTCAGGCAATGCAATTACCGTTAAATCCGCAGGACGGTTTCTTTAAGCCGAATAGGACAGATACAATCAATGGGAATCCTATTTCGGGTGCGTCATGTTTTCCGGTATTAATTGTATTCGTTCAATTTCTTGATGATGCAAACGATAACATCTGGCCCAATACCTGTGATACATCAGGTCCAATTTACAGAGATAGTTTAATTACAAGAATTAAAAACAATAATCCTAACTGGTGGAATGCTTATGACCAGTACAAAGAAACTTTCAGCAATTACTTTATACAATTATCGCTCGGAAGATTTCACGTATTGGGAAAAGCGTATTCCGTGCGCCTCGATTCAACCGCGTCATATTATCAAACTGTCGGAATGACAGTTTTAAATGAGCATATCTGGAATAAATTAAATCAAAAATATTCTATTGATTGGGCCTGGTATGATAAATGGAGTTGGAACGGAACCAATTTTGAATATGGAGCGGATAATAATATTGATTTTATTTATAAGATTCACAAAACCACAGGCGGCGTATTACCGGAATACGACGGTTACAGTTCTCTTGATGGAAGTGATTTCAAAGTTGATACATTACGCTGGATACGCTCGGGATATGGCTATAACAGTTCAGGCATAACCTGCGCCCGAAATTTGAAAAAGGACAATATAATGGCAATTTGTATTCACGAACAAGGTCATTATACATTTTCGAACGGTCATTTGATATACGGCCGTAATTCTTATGCCATAGGTATTGAGCAATTTTACAGCCCATACGAAATGATTTTAAGCGGATATATGACACCGAGCAATGCGGCCTTTGGACAATCAAATACTTTGGGTGATTATTCTTCCCGAACTAATAATAACGGTGAGTTGATAAAGGTTCCGATTTCCGAGACGGAATTCTTCCTGCTTGCAAACAGAAGTAAAGTTTGTTACTGGGATAGAGTAATGCTTGGTGACACCGCGTTTTATAATCCGTTTAATACGTCCGAGTATGGAAAAGGTCTTTACATTTATCACGTTTTTAATGGAATATACAGACCAACTGCCGACTGGTGTTCGCCTCATGACCTTGAATGCGCCGATGGTTACTATAGATGGGAAGGCTCAGGCTGGGCTTCTGTCGATATGAATTGCTGGACGAGCGGCAATGTGTGGAAAACATACAATAAAGCCGAAGTCTTGCATGAAAATGACCCTTCCTTACACGGGTCCGCAATATTGAATACATTAAAAGGCGATGGCTTGAGTTTGCACGATTATTTTGGCGACAATCCAAACGGCTCGCCGAAAGGGTACACTATAAAGCATAGTTTAGGCGACCCGCCGGTGGATAACTGTCATCTCGGAACAAACAGAATATATACAAACGGCGAGACTCTGTACACATCGTATGATAACATCGGCGACAGATGGGATGCCTGGAAACCCGGTTACAACGAAGTGTTTTCTCCTTATTCATCGCCAAGCACAGCGAAATATAATAATGATACAAGCGGGATATTTATATATTTCGACAGTACAAACGGAAATAACGCGTATGTTAAAATATTTAAAGTAGGTCAAGCGGGATATGATTTAAACTCAATACTTGCAGCAACGCCGCCTTCACGTCCGATGCTTTTGAAGATTGACAGAACCGATTGTATTAACAGATACAGATATCCTTTACTTACCTGGAACCATAACTTGGAACCGGATATGATACAGGATTTCACGACAACCAAGAGATATAAAATATTCAGGGCGTTCGACGCTCTTAATACAGTCCCGCAGAATTACACTGAAATCGCGGATATAACAATCGATAAAGATACGCCCCCGTCGTATATTGACTACACCGCGTACGGCGAATGTGACGGTATAGGACAGGGAGATGTAAATAGAATTAGGTATAAAATTAAAGCAGTCGATAAGACAAACTGGGCTTCCGTTTATTCTGACTTTGTAGCGATTACGACTCAATACTTAATCAGAGGCGGCGATGAAGGCGATACTTATGTTTTCAATCCGGAAATCCCGGATAAATTTGACCTTTCTCAAAACTATCCGAATCCTTTCAATCCCGTGACATCAATAAATTACGCCTTGCCGAAAGACGGTCTTATAACGTTAAAGATATATGACATCACAGGACGTGAGGTAGCAACACTCGTGAACGAAGTGAAGCGGGCGGGTTATTACACTGTGCAGTTCAACGCTTCGCGTCTGTCGTCCGGAATTTATTTCTACAGGATTACCGCGGGTGATTTTGTTCAGACGAAGAAGATGGTTTTGATAAAGTAAAGGCATAACCATTAGTGTAGTAAATGGTATAACTTGCCTAAGACAGAAATAATATTAAAGCCCTTCGGTATATAACGAAGGGCTTTTTATTTTAATGAAATGAGTTCAGGTATTTGTATAGAGAAATAAGGTGCGAGTATTTCAGCAGGTCGTTTAAATATTCCCCGTCATCAAATTTATTTTTAAGCCTGTTTCCAAAAACGCCGGAATTATCACCGCGTTCGCTAAGAACGCTCCGAATAAGATTCTCCGTCCATTTTTCGGAATTGAACGTGTCGTTTCCCGTTGCTTTTTTATAAGCCGCCGTTTTCTTCACGCCCCTGTATATTGAAAGGAAATTGAACGGAAACGGCTTCAGAAGGTCGTCGGGTTTATAGCCTCTGTCGAGTTTGATTTTACCCAGTTCGGGTTTGAACCTTCTGTAAATATGCGCGTAAAGCAATTGCCCCTTTCTTCTCTTGAACTTGCTCTTTCCGAGAAAGCCGTTATACATTCCCGCAAAAGGCGTCCTGTACATAAGTTCGACGAAATCGTCATCGAAGAACGGAAACCGCGTCGTCACGTAAACACGCTCGATTTGTATTTCCTGAGAGAAATATTTCCTCACGCCTTCCTGAATTATGAAGAAGAAAAACCTCAGCACCTTGCCGCGGTCTTTATACCTGTCAAAGAAATTGTTGAAAAGTTCAAGTTCCGTTTCTTTTTTTCCTTCGTCAATTATTTTCGGGTCAACGTAATTTTTCTTTTTTATGTCTTCGAATATTTCATTCAAAGCGTCCCGCGGAGAATCGCTCAAAAATAGTTTTTCCGAATAATCGTTGACCATGATTCCGACGTTATGCAGCGGTCTCATTACCTCGCTGCCAAACAGCCCCGTCATTATGGTTTTGGAAAAAGAGTTAAGTTTCTTGTACGCGTACGGATAGTTTGACCGCAGAACGGGCGCGCAGGAATTGGAGTGTTCAACCGCTTCGAGAGCGCACGAATCGTGAACGGCTTCGTAATCGGCGTCTAATAAGACGGGCGAAAAATTCAATCCAAGCGAGGAGCAGATTTCACGCGGAATTTCAACCTGCCTGCTGCCGGGCATTCCGTATGAATAGCAGACGAAGTCATCCTTGTCTTTTTCAAGCATTGCGAGATTCGCCCTGCCGTCGAATCCGCCTGTCAAGGCGAGGAGAAGTTTCTCCGTGTCCGAACAGTAAAGTTTCAGATTATCTCGCAGTTGCGTTCCCAGCATTTCGAGAGATTCTTTCTTCGGAAGAAGTTTCTCGTTGTAAAGGTTTTCGACGCTCCAGTATTTCCGTTCGGTTTTACCATTACCGCCGAAATCATAAATACTTCCGTTGCCTATTCTGAAAATATTTTTAAAATATGTCTTTGTTCCGAGAGTGAAGTCGAATATCAACTGCTCCGTAAACGCGGCGGGATTTATTTCGCGCGGAACGATTCCCGTTTCGAGAATCATTCTGACTGAAGAGGAAACAATTAATATTCCATCTCCGGAAAAATAATATAACGGCAGGACGTTAAGCCTGTCGCTTATTATCTTAACGGAATTGTTTTTCCCGTCATAAATCGAGATGACGAACGAACCTTTTATGTGTTCGGCAAATGAATCGCCCGAATCGAGATACATCGACAGTATTTTATCCGCGTAAATTATTTCGGGGGATTTTCCGCTTATTTGTCTGAAGCGGTTGTTGGTGTAAACGGTGCCGAATACAAAAATATTTATTCCGTCATTTGAACAAAAATTCTTTTCGGTCTCTACTCTTTCAAGAAACACGGCGTAAGAATTTTCAAATTCCTTTTTGTATTCAGCGGCCGCGATATTCTTATAATACGGATTATTCAAAAAGGAATAATTCCGCTTCGGGATTGGTTTTCCCGTGAAATCTATTATTTGAAAATAATCGAACATTACTTGTTTTTTGTTTTTCTGAATATTTTCCTGAAAAGCCCCCTGATGAGAGACTTAATCAGGTGAAGCGTAAGTTTCGGGTCGCTCCACTTCATATCCCCGACATAAATCGGAAAATCGAAATAGGACTTTAATATTTCTATCGGAGAAAGAATTCCTTTAGAAACATATTCCGCGGAACTTCTGATGTCTCTGTGAATCGAGACCCAGCGGATATTGATTTTTTTGTTCTCGATACGTTCCTGTGCTTCTCCCGTCAGTTCTTTGTAACACATCATCGCGACATCAATGCCGAACCTGATGCCGACTTCATCCCAGAGCCCGAACCGAGGGTTTACCTCTATCAGTTTGAACCGATTATCACGCGGGTCTCTTTTAACCTCGATGCCTGACGCGCCCCAGAACTTCATCTCTTTCAGCCACTTAACGGAAATATTTTCGAGTTCTTCGTTGTAAATAATATTGACGTATGAAGCGCTGCCAAAATGCACGGGCGATATTCTTTCCTTTATTCCCGTGAAAGAACCGAGGCAGTTTTGATTCCTGTCAACGTATGAAACAAAATAATGCAGGTTCTTATCTTCGCCCTGAATTATTTCCTGAACAATAACCCTGTCGTCGTATTTTCGAATCGTATCATATTTTTCAAATATTTCATCGGCGCTGTTTACAATAATTACTTTTTCTCCCCCGCAGAATTCTTCGAGAAATCCTGTTCTCCAGGATTCGGGAAATTCGGGCTTCAGTATGCACGGAAACTCGACCTCTCTTGCGAAGTTTTCCATATCACGGACATTGCTTGCGAAGCACGTCTTCGGCGCGGGAAAACCGTGCTTGACGGCAAGTTCGTAAGAAAATCTTTTGCTCGTGAGCCTTCTTAGTATATCGTTTTCGGGCATTGTAAAAAGAAAATACTCCGACAGTTCTTTTGCGTAATCATTAAGAGGCAGCACGAATTTATCGCTCGAAGGAATCAGCACGGGTCTTACGCTGAAACTTTTTCCGAATTGAATCAGATAATCCCGAAATTCTTCTCCTTTGAACTCGGGGTCCGGGCATACGCTCTTAATTCCAAACCTGGAATAAAATCCGAGTTCTTTCGGATTTGAATCAAGTCCGTAAGTCTCGATGCCGTATTTTTTAAAGTGTCGCAAAATAAAAATACCGGGCGTCGATAAACCGAGCGATATTACGGGATTCTTCATTTTAATCTCAATTGGAAAAAATAATCAACGAACTCAATGTGTTTCAAGAACGCGTATTTAATAAG
>DATMXZ010000093.1:0-3513 GCA_035561235.1 Ignavibacteria bacterium | reverse complement strand
GGAATAAATAGTGAAATTTTTTCCCAGAGTATGGGAAATGGATTCGAATGCGGCTTCATTTCGCCAGGTACCCAGAATAACATGATGAATCCATTTCGGGGAAATGATAAACCTAACACTACGGATTGGAATGGTCCTAATCCTTCTCTACCTCAAGCGTATTTTCCGGTCCTTGTAGTTTTTGTACAGTTTGCAAATGAGACAACTATAGATCCCTTCAATTCCTGGCCCGCCGGAAGTGCGCCTGTATTTCTGAATTCAATGATAGCAACTCAAAAAAATATGGGCAGCAGTCCTTGGTGGGAAAAATATAATCCCGAAACGCAGTCATTGAGTTCGTTTTGGCTTGAAGTAAGCAGGGGGACTTTCCATGTTATTAGTCCTTTTTCAAACGAATATATTAATGGCGCTTTTTCTGTAGTTCTTCAGCATGATGCAAATTATTACAGCAATTTCGGTTGGTTAGCAGAACAGGAAATAAATAAAGATATTTGGATAGATTTGCACAGACAAGGCTTGGTTGACTGGAGACCATATGATAAATGGAAATACAATGTTACGGATGGTCTTTTTTATAACGAACGTGATTCAATTGTAGATTTTATTTACAAAATTCACCGTTCGAGAGGACTTGGAGGTATGCCGAATGTGGCGGGATTCAATCAGTTAGCATGGAATGGCGGTTCCGGATTAGTAGATACTGTACATAATATTTAAGCTGAGTATTTTGCCGGAAAAGACGGCTCAGGAATCACTCTTTCCTTTAAAGGTCTAAAAGACCAATATATTGGCGCGGTAACACACGAACATGATCATTATCTTTCTATGTCGGGACACATTCAAAACAGTAAAGTAGCTTACGGAATAGGTCTCGATAATTTTTATAGTCCTTACGACATGGTTTTAAATAACTACATGTCACCGACAGATGCTAATTTGAACTCAACGAATAATCTTGGAGATTATTCGTCAAGAAATAGCGGATCAGGAAATATTATCAAGGTGCCTATAGAAGGAGAACAATTTTTCCTGCTCGCTAACAGAAATAAGGTTTCCAAATGGGATAGGATAATGCTAGGTGACACTGCCCAGATTCATCCGTTTGACGACAACAGCGAATATGGAAAAGGACTATATATTTACCACGTAAAGAACGGAATACACTTCCCTGCAGCTATAAACGATACTGTTCAAGACCTTGAATGCGCCGAAGGATATTGGGAATGGGAATTTAAAGGCTATACTTACGGACGAGAAATTTACAATTGTTATAAGTCACCAAACCCAACCTTTCGATATTATAAAAAGAAAACAGTTCTATACACCAATGATCCTTCGACTCTTGGTGATTTTGACGGCTTCGGCACGAACTATGGAAATCCCAATCCTTGGGGGGACGGTGTTAGTTTCTTTCATAGATACGGTAATGTTCCATGGCATGCCAATTGGGATATCGGAGTGGAATCACAGGATTTATGTAGAATCGGTACAAACCGAATTTTTACAACTGAAAACAACGATATATATCAAAATTCAGAAAATGCCGGCGACAGGTATGATGCATGGCGTCCCGGCTATAATGAAATGTTTTCCCCGTATTCATCGCCGAGTAGCGTAAAATGGAATAATGACAATAGCGGTATATTCATATATTATAAGGGTTACGATATAAGCGGGAACGCGGAAATCGATATTCATAAAGTCGATGCAACTCACACCCTGCAATCAATACTTGAAGCAACTCCTCCTTCACGTCCTATGGGCTTGCAAATTGACTCCTGTTTTGATTACAACGGAGGCAAATCAATTAAACTCACCTGGGTACATAATATGGAACCCGATATGGAAAGAATTAGCGGCGAAACCGTCTTAAAAAGATACAAAATCTGGAGATCCGTTAGCGCTGGTAACAATTTCACTCCGCCTGACAGTTACCTTTATCCTGAGAATGTTTACAGACACATTGCAACAGTTGAATGCGACGCAAGTACACAACCGTTTTATATTGAAAATACCGATAGTATATACTCTATTTGCGCCACCGTCCCCGACGGCTGCGCATCGTATTGTTACAACATCGTTCATATAAGATACAGGATACAGGCGGTTGATGTTTACGATGATTTATCTACGCTATCGGATTTCGAACAATGCCGCGGTCTGAAACTCGTTCAGGCTGGAGGTCTTCCGGGAGGAGAGGAAGAAGACTTTATGCCTCAAAATACGAATGAGTTCATTCCAAAAAAATTCAGGTTGTCGCAGAACTATCCAAATCCGTTTAATCCGTCAACAAACATAAGTTACGATATTCCGAAAGATGTCTTTGTGACTATTAAAATTTATGATATTTCCGGAAGGGAAATAAAGACCCTTGTGAATGAATATATTCGCGCCGGGAGATATATTATCGGATTCAACGCAAGCGGACTTTCATCCGGTATATATTTCTGTAAAATTATAGCGGGAAATTATATTGAGACAAAGCGAATGGTTTTAATTAAATGATATTAGAATGAATCGAAAATCCCCGCTTGCCGCGGGGATTTTTTAAATTCAAATATTACGGTGACTGTCCAACGCTTTAATTCCCTTTCATCAGTCCCGAAAGCACGTCGTAGAACTTGCTCCACGATTCTTTTATTTCGGGTGTGAAATCCTTTCCGAGAACTTTTCCCAGAGCATATAGCAACGATTCCTTGAAATATCCGTACTGCGCGGGAGTTATGCCTATATCGTTATGCCTTTGTCCCATTTTCTGTATCGCGGGCATTATAATGTCAACGTTGTTCAGTCCCTCGACAACAGTCTTCACCATTCTCATCAGTGTCATCGACTGCTCCTTCATATCGACCTTAAAAATATCGGCGACGTCGGGACAGCACTCGAACAGATGCCTGTACAGGTAATCGCCTGTTTCTTGATGCCTGCCTTCAATCTTGCCGTACGAGTCCTGAATTCTTTTTATGTCGTCTTTCGATAAAATATCCCATTCAGCCATTTTATTATCCTTTTTCTTTTATTATTGTATAAAATATAAAATTTCCGATTAAAGAAAAATCAATTAATATAACAAATAAACAGTGATTAAGTTCAGGAACAGCAGTAAATTTACGCTTTAGATAGAAGAATTGAGAAACAGTCCGAATGACGGGATTTTAACACCACGCGCCAAAAAAAATGCCGTGAAATGAATCACGGCATTTTTAAAAGGGTTGAGCCAGTATATATTTGCATATATCTCTTGTGAGATTTGCATCATAAAGTAAGTCACATTCGTGACAGGCGGTCCTCAGAACGGCCGCAAACGTCGATGGACGTTTAATCTACACGCGGTATAATCCGCGGCAATCTTTATGCGCTGCTGAAACTCAACCCTATATAATAGAACTAAAAGAATTTATGATTATAAAACCGATTTGTCAAGATGTATTTTAAAGTATTTTCGCGATACAAGAAACGGACCGCAGAGTTCATTACGCCGATAATAAAATTAATCTTACTGTTGACTTAAAC